>NZ_JBFBAX010000011.1:0-203220 GCF_040682395.1 Streptomyces sp. NPDC051207
CCGCTACGAGCGCAAGCCCGAGCACTTCCTCGCCTTCGCTGCCATCTCAGCCACCCTCATATGCCACCGTAGACTCACCAACTGAAATGGCCTCTTACCGGCGGCCATCGGCGGTCTGGCCGGTCAGCGTCCGGATCCCGATCCGGACGGGCTCCGCCGCCCGCGTACCGGGAAGCGGGAAATACCCCCGACACGTGCACCCGCTAAAGCGCTCACCCGGTCGCTCCGCCTGGCCCTCGCCCACCCGACCCCGGCGGGCGAGGACCGGACAGGCCGACCGGCCGCCCTGCCCGCGCCCGCCAACGAACAGCCGGCGGGCGCGGCGCTTGCTGCCCACCGACATCAGGAGGGCCAGCTCGTGCTCATCCCCCGCCCGCGCCGCCGGATCGGCCGGCCCCGTCCGCAGCGCCCCGGCCTCCGGCTACCCGCACCACCCCGACCGGCTCCCCAGCGCCTGGAGCTGGTGATGCGGAGCCCTAGGAAGAAGCGCCCTCGCGAGTGAAGCGGTGCCGCGCAGCGACGCGACGCTGCCAACTGGAGTTGCAGCAGGTTCGACGAGGCCCGCAGCGACCGCGTTGCCGCAAATGCGCAGGTGAACATGCTGCCTGGCACGGTCAGACGGCCGCGAGTTCTCGCAGTCATGGGCAGATTCTTCGAGCGGATCCAGCCTCCTGCCCATTGCTGGAGCAATCCGGAAGTCGCCGCCTAAGCAATCCAGTCCTCGCTGTGCCGATGGCGATGCAGCCCCACGGCTGCGAACTCGTCCGTGGCCGCATCTGCCACCACACCCAGCCTCCGGAGGGCCTGTGAGATCGGGCTGCCGGCTGATCCGAAGGGCTGACCCTCCGGGACATGGAGTGGTCCCAGTACGAGGGCCCCGTCAGCCCAGACGGCGGCGTGTTGCTCGCCGACACCGCCGAAGTACTCGGCTTCCACATAGGCCACCAATCCGGCGGCTGACCAGTCCGCAAGCCGCTTGTCGAACCCGCCCGGAAGCCGCCAGAACCCCACAGGCACTTCGGCGCCGTCCGTTGCAGCGTCGAAGAGCTGGTCCGTGATCGGCATCAGCGACAGACCTTGGCCGAGAGAGGCCACCCGAGCGGCAGGCAGGTCCCGTGAGGCACCACGGAGCACCTCGTCTTTGGCGATGACTGCCTGCAGTTCGTACCCCATCCCAACGCCCCCTCCACGGATCGGAGGCCCCATCTTGTCGCACGCGCTGACGTCGAACCCGCGTGGCACCCATGGCCAGGGCTTTCCCTCCTCCACCGGGTTCCGGAGAGAGCACCGATCAGAGTCCTCGAACCCGCTGGTTTCGGAGTTCGATCGGCGCGCTCTTGAGATGCCCGGCAAGCTGCCGGACGGCTGGGAAGCGCGCGGTGTGCACCTCGGCTGGGAGCTCGGCTGGAAGGCCGCGACCGCCGGCCGCTGGAACGACCCGTACAGCTGGCACGCGCCGACGGCGGCGACTTCGAGCTGTAGCTCTGCCCCGGGACGGCCGCCATCGGCCTGGTAACCACGTCGACCGCCCCGGGCCCACCCAACGGACTCCATCCTGCGCGTTCAGGGCGGGATTGGCCCGCGCACCCTCCTGACACCGCCGCTGACCGGCTGGACCGTGCACGCCGTCGCGTTGCACCGCAAGCTCGCCGCGATCCACAAGGACCCGCTGACCGGCCTGCTGCGCCGCGACGCTTACACCGCCCCGCGACCGCCGGATCCTGGCTCGCCACGGCGACACCGCGACCGTGGTCATGGTCGACGCCGACCGGTTCAAGGAGATCAACCACGGCCTGGCGCACGTGGCTGGCGACACCGTCCTCGCGGTGATCGAGGCCCGGCTCACGGCCTGGGCAGGCCCGCGCGTATCGGCCGGCCACCTCGGAGGCGATGAGTCCTCTGTGGTCCTGGACTTGCCCGCCGATCGCCGGGAGGAGCGCCTGGGCCAGTTGGTCCGGATGCTGCACACGCCGGTCACCCTGGGCGACGGCCGCACCGTCGACGTTGCCGCCTCGGTCGGCGCCGCGTCCCCGGACGTGATCGGCACACGCGATCTGACGAGTCTGCAGAGGGCGGTGTGAGCCTCAGCTGTGTGTGGGCGGTGATGACGCGCCAGGTCCAGCGGTCCACGCCTCGGCGAGCGGAGCTTGGGGCGGGTCCAGCCGAGGGCCTGCTTGATCATGCGGAAGGTGTGTTCCAGGTCGAAGCGGCGGAGCAACGCCTGCCAGCGCAGGTCGACATCATCGTCGGTCATGCCGGTGCGAGAGGAGCACAGCCACAGGGGCAGCCGGTCGTGTCGCCAGGCAGGCGGTCGACCTGCAGGCGGATCAGCGTGCCTTCGATGACGGGGAGTGCGCCGGTGTAGTCGATCCACGCCGAGCGGGGGGTGAGCCGGGAGGAGGCGGTCGAAGGACATGGCTTTCGCGGTGCCGTAGCGGTCGGTGACCTGCACGGTTGCCTGGTCGGGATCGCTGCAGGTGTCGGGCTTGGCGAAGCGGAACTCGCCTCCGTGCTTGGGCGGGCACCGGCCATCGGGGTGGGTGCGGTGAAACTCCTCGCGGGTGGGTGCGGGGCGGCGCATCACTCGGTCCGTGCACTTCCGCCCGAGCACCTCAACCGGCAGGCCGGCCAGGAGGTAGGCCATGCGCGGGGCGTCGTAGCCGGCGTCGAAGACGACCAACGACCAGCATCTCCGGATCGCCCAAACACCGTGGTGGTCCGCCCCATCGGCCAGGCCCACTGCCCCCAAAGGGCACCGGGGGCGAGTCCCCAAAACCTGTATCAGGGCTTCGCGGGCAGCAGTCTGGAACGGCTGTCCGCCCTCAGCGATGGCGTCGGTGTCCTGCCATGCGCGTGGGTGGCGAAACAGCGTGCTCCGTTCAGGTCTAGGCAACTCCCCTATCACATAAGGCCGTTAGACTGCTCGGCGGCAGGATCTACGGCGCGCAAAGCGTCCTGGGGCCGCACCTCGGGCGCTCGACCGGGGGGCGGCGACGATGTTGGTGACACTGCCTTGTGACGGGTCGCCGGAGTCCACGACGGCCTTGGCCGCGGCGGTCGGTGCCGCGTTGGAGAGTGGTGGTCCCGCGGTCCTGCCTGTGGCGGCCGCCGCCGCGCGGCCGTCGTTCGACGTCACCGCCGGTGTACCCGACGGAACGGCGGCCGTCGTCGGGACGTCCGGCTCGACGAGCCACCCCAAAGGCGTGCTGCTGTCGGCCGACGCCCTGCGCGCGTCCGCGGAGGCGACGCACGCCAGGCTGGGCGGGCCGGGCCGTTGGCTGCTGGCATTGCCGTCTCACCATGTCGCGGGACTTCAGGTGGTGGTGAGGTCGCTGCTGGCGGGGAGCGCCCCTGTCGTTCACGACTCGCGCGACGGGTTCCGCGCCGAGGATTTCCGCTCGGCCGACTGCCGGTACACCGCCCTCGTGCCCACCCAGCTCGTACGTCTGTTACGGGCGGGCGGCGCGGCCGTCGACGCCCTGTGTGCCTTCGACGCGGTTCTGCTGGGGGGCGCCGGCGTGCCGCCCGAGCTCATCGACCGCGCCCGGGCGGCGGGGGTGCGGGTGGTGACCACGTACGGTATGAGTGAGACCGCCGGAGGGTGTGTCTACGACGGGGTGCCACTCGACGGTGTACGCGTGCGGGTCGTCGATGACCCGCGGCACGTGGACGCCGAGGGCCCCGCAGAAGGGGACAGCCGGGGGTCGATACTCCTCGGCGGACCGACCTTGGCCTCCGGGTATCTGGGCGAGCCGGAGCTGACGGCACGGGTCTTCTCGGGCGGCTGGTTCCGTACGGACGACCTCGGCCGGTGGCGTGCAGACGGCCATCTGGACGTGCTCGGCAGGGCTGACGACGTGATCATCACGGGAGGGGTGAAGGTTTCCCCGTCAGTGGTGGAAGCGGTTCTGCGCGAGCAGCCCGGGGTGGGCGATGCCTGCGTCGTCGGCGTGGCCGACGGCCACTGGGGGCAGATCGTGGCTGCGGCCGTCGTGCCCGACGAACCGGGTGCCCTCGGGGCGGGCGCAGAGGGTGAACTGGCAGGTGCGGTACGGGTCCGGCTCGGGGCCGCGGCCGCGCCGAAGGCTGTACGAGTGCTGGCCGAGCTGCCCGTGCGGGGCGTGGGGAAGCCGGATCGGAGAGCCGTCCACGGACTCTTCGAGAGCGGCGGCGGCCGTCTCTGACTGCGCTCAGCCGTCAGTCCCCTCGATGGTCAGCTGTCAGCCCCTCGGTGATCAGACGTCAGTCCCCTCCGTCATCACCGTCAGCCCTTCCGCGATCAACCGTCTGCCGTCAGCCGCGCATGCCTCCGCGTGTGCGCGGCCAAGAAAGCCATGTCGACCTCATACGGGACAGGCTGATCGGGGACGTCGATCAAACCGTCCTTGGCCCGGGTCTCGGGGGTGACGATGTCCCGGTCGAAGTACTTGTCCGAGCCGGAGTTGTCGCCGGGCAGGGTGAAGCCGGGCAGTGAGGACAGCGCGATGTTGGCCGCGCGGCTGACCCCGAAGTCGTGCATGCCACCGCACCAGACCGGTGTCCCGGCAGCCAGACAGGCGTCGTGGGCCAGCTTGGCTTCCAGCAGGCCGCCCAGCCGGGCCGGTTTGATGTTGACGACCCGGCAGCTGCCGAGTTCGAGGGCGCGACGGGTCCGCTTGGCGGAGTTGAGGCTCTCGTCGAGACAGAGCGGTGTGCGCAAATTCTGTTGCAGGACGGCGTGCTCCGCCAAGTCGTCCCAGGCGAGGGGTTGTTCGATCATCATCAGGTCGAAGGCGTCGAGCTCCTTGAGGTGGGGGATGTCCTGGAGGGTGTAGGCGCAGTTCGCGTCGACCATGAGCGGCAGGGTGGGGAACCGGTCGCGTACCGCCTCCAGCACGCTCACGTCCGCGCCGGCGCCGATCTTGAGCTTCACCCGGCGGTAGCCTTGGTCCACGTGGCGCTGGACGGTGTCGCACAGCCGCCCGAGATCGCGGTCCATGCCCAGGCTGACGCCCGATTCCACAGTACCGCGGGCGGCGCCGCCGAGAAGGTCGGGCAGCGGGCGGCCGGTCGCGGCGGCCAGCAGGTTCCAGGCGGCCATCTCAATGCCACTGCGGGCGAAGTTGTTGGCCTTGACCCGGGAGTACAGAGCGGTGAACTCCTCGATGGTGTCCCATGCACGTCCCAGGACGGCGGGCACGAGGAAGTCGTGCATGACGGACCACACCGTGTCCGTGGTCTCGCCCGTGTAGTACGGGTCCACGGGCGCGGGTGCTTCGCCCCAGCCCACCAGCCCCTCGGCGCTTGCCCGCACCACCACGTGGCGCAGTGTGCCGGCGCCGTGGGTGCTGGCTTGGAAGACATGGTTGAGGCGCAGCTCGATGACGTACAGATCGATCCGGTCGACGCGCATGCGGATACTCCCGCTTGTTGGGGTGACAGGTGTGGGGGTGGCGGGTGTGGGGGTGGCAGGTGTCGGGGTGACAGGCTGACTCATGGTCTGAGGGACGAACCCCCGTCCACCGTCACCGTGGTGACCGTAAGGTGTGCCGCCTGGTCGGAGGCGAGGAACCCCACGACGGAGGCGATCTCCTCCGGATCCGCGAACCGCCCGCGCGGGATGCCGACGCGGTAGCGGTCCGGCTCCCCGTGCAGCAGTGCCTCACGGCGACCGGAGACATGCCAGTTGGCGCGGGACATCGCGGTCTCGGTGGTGCCCGGCGCCACGACGACGCAGCGCACTCCGAGCCCGGCGAGTTCCAGGCCGAGGCAGTTGGTGAGGTAGTGGGCCGCCGCCTTGGAGGCGCCGTACAGCCCCTGGCCGTTCTTGACGATGGTGGCGCTGTTCGACCCGATGGTGATGATGCGGCCCGCGCGGCGGTCGGCCATGCGCCGCCCCACCGCACGCATGCAGTTGAACGGGCCGCGGGCGTTGACCGCGAAGACCCGGTCCCACTCCGCGTCGTCGTGCGCGGTGAGCTCGGCGACCCGGCCCAGCACTCCCGCCGCGTTGACCAGAACGCCGATCGGGCCGACCGTACGCTCGGCCGTCTCCACGACCCGTTCCACTTCGGCGGAGTCGGTGACGTCCAGACGCATCCCGAGCGCCGATGCACCCTGGTCGCGCAGCGACCGTGCCACTGCGCTGGCACCCGCGTCGTCGATGTCGGCCACCACCACGGACGCTCCCGCCGTGGCCAGGCAGGAGGCGACGGCGGAGCCCATGCCGCCGGCCGCGCCGGTGATGAGAGCGGTGGTCCCCGCGATGCCGGTCAGTCGCATGTCTCGTCTTCCCCCTCCCCCGGACCGAAAAAGGCGTCCAGCGTGCGACGTTCGACCTCCATACGCTCCATGTCGCCCCCGAGGGCCTGTAGTTGGCGTTTGAGATGGGAGGACGTTACCGGGTCCGCGCGAGCGGTCTGCGCGGCCACCTCGACGGCGGCCGCCCGTGCCTCACCCCGTGGTACCAGGCGTTGCAGCAGCCCGATCCGGAACGCCTCGTCGGCCGGTACCCAACGGGACGTCAGGAGAATGTCCCTGGCGGCCGCCGGTCCGACGACACCGACCAGCCGGGCGGCCCCGATGGGGATGCCCATCTCGGCGCCCGGGAAGCGGAAGGAGCTGCCGTCGGCGCCGACCCGGATGTCGCACGCCGCGGCCAGCTCCGCCGCGACGGCGACACACCGCCCTTCGACGGCCGCGACGACCGGCTTCGGCGCGGTGGTCACCGCCTGGTGCAGCCGGGAGAAGGCCCGCATCCTGCGCGCCCGCCCCGTCGCGTCCAGTTGCTGGTTCCGGTCCGCGCCCACGCCGAAGTCCTCTCCTGTGGTGGCGATGACCAGGGCGCGTACGCCGGAGTCCGCTGCCGCGTCCGCCACGGCGTCGGCGACCAGCTCGGCCATCGACGTCGTCAGCGCGTTGCGGGACTCGGGGCGGTTGAGCAGGAGGGTCCGTACTCCTGGGGCCAAACCGTCGACGACCTGGATCACGCGGTCACCCGAGCCGTTCGAGTTCGAGGGCGGCGTCGACCGCTTCGGCCACGGCCGAGTGCACACGCTCGTGCACGGTGACGTTCGCCTCGCGGTCGGTGCGGACATGGATCACTGACACCCCTTGTTTTCCGACGAGTTCGGCCAGGACGGCATCGAGATGACGGTGGTCGCCGGCGGAGCGGACCGTGACGCCGTACGCGGCCGCGATGGCGGGTATGTCGGCGGACTGCGGGGTGCCGAAGAGCGCCTCGAAGGTGGCTGGTGGCAGCCGCCGGGCGGGTGGGAGGAACGAGAAGATGCCGCCGCCGTTGTTGTCGACCACGACGAACGTGCAGCTGAGCCCGGCGTTCGCCGCGCCGAGCAGGGCACCGGCATCATGCAGGAAGGTGAGGTCCCCGATCAGTGCGACCACGGGGTCAGCGGATGCCGCCGCCGCGCCGAGCGCGCTGGAGACGACGCCGTCGATGCCGTTGACCCCTCGGTTGGACAGGACGGTCGGTGGCCGGTGCCGAGGCGCGGTGAACCACTCCAGATGGCGGATCGGCATCGACGATCCGACGACGAGGGCCGTGCCCGGCGGCAGGACCGACCACAGTTGGCGCGCCAGGCGTGGCTCGGTCCAGTCGCTGTAGCTGTTGAGTACGGCGTCCATGGCTTGCTGCGCGGCGGCCTCGGCGTCGGCCCAGGCATCGCGCCAGCCGGACGGGACGGGGTGCGGCACGGCCTCGGCGGCGGCGCGGCAGAGCGCGGTCGGGTCGGCGCACAACACCGTGTCAGCCCTGCGCTGCGGGTCCCGCCACCGCCAGTCGGGGTCGACGGCCAGATGCTCGATGGCCGGCTGGGCGAGCCACTCGGCCATGACGCGCGAGGCCCAGCGCTCACCCAGGTGGAGCACGGCCCCCGGACGCAGCCGGTCGCGGGCGGCGGGAGCACGCAGGATCGCGTCGGCCGCGGCCACGGTGGTGGAGTGGGGTGTACGGGCGCCCGAACGCGGGTCGGCGAGCACCGGCCAGCCGAGCGCGTCCGCCAGCGCCCGGACCGCCTCCGGGTCGCCCGCGCCGCTGCCCGCGACGATGACACCGCGCTGACCGGCCCGCCCTGCCAGATCGCGGACGGCCTCCGGGGAGGGGGCACGCACACCGCGTACGACACGGTGCCACGGCCCGGCGGCCCGGGCAGGCGGGAGCGGCCCCGGCTCCGCGACGAGGGGATCGCGGAACGCGAGGTTGAGATGGACCGGTCCGGGCCCCGAGGGACCGTACGCGGCTTCGGCGGCCGCCCTGGCGGCCAGCGACCGCCAGAACACCCCCTGGTCCGGCTCGGGCACCCCGACCTCGGCCGCCCAGCGTACGGCGGATCCGTACAGGCCCGGCTGCCGCATCGTCTGCGGAGCCGCCACCTGCTGGAGCTCCGGCGGCCGGTCGGCCGTGCACACCAGCAGCGCTACGCCGCCGAGGTCGGCCTCGGCGACGGCGGGGTGCAGCTCTGCGGCCGCCGTGCCGCTGGTCGTCAGGACCAGCGTCACCCGCCCGGTGCGGCGGGCGATGCCCAGGGCGAAAAACCCCGCCGAGCGCTCGTCGAGCCGGATGTGCAGCCGCAGCCTGCCGTCGGCGGCGAGGGCCAGCGCGAGCGGCGTCGAACGGGAACCGGGGGAAACCACCGCGTCGGTGACCCCGAACCGTGCCCACTCGTCGACCAGGGTGGCGGTGAAGGTGGCCTGGACGCGTCCGGCGTCCGCCCCCGAGTGGGGCGCGCTCGCACTGTCGGCCGACTGCTCGGTGGCGTTCCCACGGGGCCGCGCGCGGTCCTCGGAAGCGGTCTGGGGAGTCTTCATGGCCGCGTCCAGTCCTTTACCGTGCCGAGCCGCACCAGTGCGGCGCCGAGCTGCCCCATCAGGCCGTTGCCGACCCCGGAGAGCATGCGGTAGCCGCTGCGCTGCAATTCCTCGCCGCCCTTGTTCGACGGTGAACCGCCCGACAGCCAGCCGTCCTCGGTGAGATGGGCCTCGGCCAGCACGTCCCACGCCCGCAGCGCCGCCGCGCCCTCGCGGCCGGCCTCGAACTGGCCCTGCTCGGTGCCCAGAGCCAGGGCCGCGGCGATACCCGCGGATCCGCAGGTCTCGGCACCGGTCTCCGGCTCGCCGAGGTAACAGTCCCAGATGCCCGCGGCATTGCGGTGGGCCAAGGCCAGGGCAGCGACCCGCCGGGCCTCGTCCCACAGCCCGGCGGTGTCCGCCGCCTCGCCGAGCTCCGTCAGCGTCCGCACCAGGCCCAGCAGGTACCACGCGTAGGCGCGGGCCCAGTTGCGGTACAGGTGGGTGCCGTCCGGGAGCAGACGCAGATGGAGATCGTCCTGCGTGCACAACCTGGCTCGGCGCAGCCGCAGTTGTCGCAGGGCCGACTCACGCAGGGAGGGATCGGCCGTTCCCGCTATCGCCGCCATGGGGTAGGCGACGGTGTACGAACCTTCGGCGGTCGTCGGTGCGTCCTTGACGCAGCCCTCGTCGTCGGCCCGGACCCGCCAGGCCTCGACGGCCCGGGCCAGGGCCGGATCGAGGGGATCGAGCTTGGCGAGGACCGCGTACGGGAGTGTGGCCTCGATGCCGTAGAGGCGGTTGTCGGCCGGGCGCCCGCGCGGATCCTCGTACCGCAGGGTGCCGTCGGGGAAGTAGACGGCCAGATGGTCCGCGAGTGCGGTGCGCGCGCGGCCGTCACCGGGAAACGTGACGGTCAGGTCGTACAGCGCATCGAGCACGCACCCCTCCATCCAGCCGAACGGCTGCAGGCTGCCGATCCCGGTGAGGGTGCGGTGCAGCGCGGTCACGCGGTCTGCCGCGTCCGTGGCCGGGGCCGGCGTGGCGCCGTCGAGGCTGTCGAGGTCGTCGAGGAGCAGCATGGGACGGCGCACCGGGGGCGCCTTCGGGCCCGCGAAGATCCACAGTGTCGGAGGTCCACCGGCGAAGTCGCTGTCGGCAGGCGGTGGTTCGGACAGGCTGAGCGCCACACCCTCGGCGAGGGCGAGCCGCGTCGCGTCCCGGTCCAGGGGCGCGTCGTAGGGCTGATGGCAGTCGGGGTAGCGGATGTCGTACGTCGTGAGCGGCTGGTGCGTCTTCGCGGAGTGCGCGTGCAGGCGCACGGCTCCCCGCAGGTCGCAGGCGACGAACAGCCGCAGACGCCCCGTTGCGGCAGCGGCCCGCACGGGCTGCTCCAGCAGGGTGGGGCCGCCCTGAGAGGGCGTGGTGACGGGGGCGACGGACCAGTCCAGCGGGGTGCGCCTGTCGGCCGGGAACGGGATGTCCGGCGCGCGTACACCGGAGAATTCGGCAGCGGTCGATGCCATGATTCGCTCCTCCGGTCAGGGCGCGATGAGAGCGGGCAGAAGGGCGTCGAATTTCGCGCGGGTCTCCGCGAGCTCTTCGGCGGGATCCGAGTCGGCCACGATTCCGCTGCCGGCGAAGACGGTCGCGATCGCCCCGTCCAGTTCGGCGCACCGAATCGTCACGCACAAACAGCCGTTGTCCTGTGCATCCACCCACCCCAGAGTCCCGCCGTAGAGGCCGCGGTCCCAGTCCTCGACCCGGTCGATCACTTCGTAGGCGGCGTCACGCGGCCAGCCGCAGACGGCCGGTGTCGGATGCAGGGAGTCCGCCAATTCCAGAAAAGGCGGGTGATCCGGTTTGAGTTCGACCGTCAGATGGGTCATGAGGTGCTGCACATTGGCGAGTTTGAGGATCTGCGGTTCCTTCTCCACGTGTACGCTGACCGCGTGGGGTGCGAGCGTTTCGAGCACCATGTCGCGCAGAATGCGGTGTTCCTGCTGGTTCTTGGGGGACTCCACGAGCCAGCGGGCGAGCTCGCGGTCCGAGGCGTCGTCACCGCCGCGGCGGACGGTGCCGGCCAGGGCCTTCGACTCCACGTACCGCCCCTGCTTGGAGAGCAGCAGCTCCGGGCTGGCTCCGACCAGGCCGAACGCGGAGAAGAGATAGGCGCCGGGGAAGGTCTGCGCCAGTCGGCCGAGGACCTGCGTCGGCTGGATGACGGTGTCGCTCATGACGACCACCCGCCGGGCGATCACCGCCTTGCGCAGCTCTCCCCGCCGTACGGCACCGGCCACGTCGGCGACGTTCCCGCACCACTCCTCGGGCTGCTCGACCGGCCGTAACGAATAGGATCGCGCTGCCCGATTGATCTGCGGCGGAGGCCCGAGGGAACCGAGGAGCGCACGGTGGTCGCAGCCTGGCGCCAGGCGCAGAGTGCGTTCCGGGACGGCGAGCCGGACGGGTTCGCCGCGCCGGAAGGGGAATGCGATGAAACCGACCCCGTCCCCGTCCCGTAAGAGGTCGGCAATGTCCTGACCCGGGCGGACGGCGTGGTCTGCCACCTGCTCGACTCCGAGCAGGGAAAGCTCTGGTGAGGAGAAGAGGATGCGCTGGTTACCGATGAATTGAATCGCTGCTTGGGCAGCGTCGGATAAGCTCGGCACAACAACCCCCGTAGGTGAGCCGAAAAATGCGATGTGGCCGTTCTTGCCGGTCAGCGAGATTCATCAGCCACAGCGAACACCCGGGTCGAGCGTGACCGCGTTGTCGCGACGAAGTCAAGGGAGAATTCGCGCCACGCGAGATATCGGTGATCCGATGCGCCGAGGGTTCTGGGGGTGTGACCAGCTAGAGGCTGGTTCTAGAAAGGTATTCCATGCGGATGCTTCGCGGCGCATACTCGGCTCAGGCGTTGCGTGCTCTGGAGCTGGAGCACGGCGGCTGGCGCGGGTCGGGTGCGCCGGGGACCCTCCGCTTCGCGTACGGGCCAACTCCTGGCGTACGGGTCGCCGCGGGTGTCAGGGGCTTCCCCTTGGAATGCCCGGCAGGGGGAATAGCAACCACCCCGCTCCCGCACTCGGGTGGCGGCAAGTCACCGGTCCGCATGGCTGGGCCGGCACAACGTCGGGGAGACCGCAGAGCGGGCTGCCCCCGACACCGCCAGTGCCTTCGCGTCCTGGTCCCTGACCGCACGAGGGGAGGCCGAACCATCGGCGCCGGCCGAGGAAAAGACGGACTCGCCATGGCGGAGCAAGCGATTCGCCAACCGCGTCCACGCCAGGCACGCCACGGTCCACGAAGTGCTGGAAGGTGGCCACAGCCGCCGTTCCATCGGACGCCATCCGAACATGACCTACCGCGCCGTCAAGAGTTCCGCCGGCGCTGCGGAGCCGGAAGACCTCTTCCGCGGCCAGGCAGCACACCAGGACCTCCGTCCTCGACGAGTACAGCCCGACCTGGACGAACGCTGGGACGAGGGCTGCACCAAGGCCTGGAAGCTCTGGCAAAAGATCGTTCCCCTGGGCCCAGATACTCACCGAGTGCCAGGGCGAACGGCTCCCGCAGTGGCTCGGCGCCGTCCGTCAGGGGACATGCCAAGCGGATCAAGATGCTCACGTGCGAGATGTTCGGCCGGGCCGGCTTCACACTGCTCCGCAAGCGAGTCCTGTTGACTCTCTGATCGGCGTCAGATGCGCGCGATAGCTTCACGGCATGGGTGTTTGTCTGGTGAGCGTCGGCGCGGAGGAATGGTTCGGCGACGAGGAGGACGGGTGGGCGAAGTTGGCCTCGGCGCTCAATACTGAACTCACAGGGCGGAGCCTGCCACCCTACGAGGACGTCCCCGCAGAGACGGACTTTGCACCTGGTTCAGAGCAAGCCTTCGAGGAAAGGCTGACCCCCGATATGAACGGGTTCCTCGCCTTGTGTCAGACGCATCTGTAACGGAAGGAAAACGGGAGGAATCGGAGGCCCTCTGCGGCTGGGCCGTGCTCGTGCCCTTCTGGCTCGATCAGGAGATCTGGTAGCCCCTCGATTCTGCCGACTACGAATTCATGGTGGTCGGCGTTCCTCAGGTACCCACAACTCACACAGGAGCGTGGACCAAGGACCCGGACACAGCCTTCTACGTCGCACTGTTCCTGCGCGCTGCACAGCACTCGATCCGACGCGGCTGCCCCCTTGTGGGCACCGGAACATGGGCCAGCCCAGCAAGTGCAAGCGGGCCGTCCGGATGTCCGAGGACACCTTTCGGCGATGCCGGGCTCGAGGGCGAGCCGGAGCCCGACTGGATCCAGTTCTTCTCCGAGGCCGAGCTCAACGGCGAGAACACCCCTCCTTCCGCGACCTCGCCTATGCGGCCGGCCGCAGCCCCAGGCCACGGAGAGCGGCGTCGGAAATCGGTGCGCCGCAGGTGCCCAAGATCTCTGCGCGGGCGGCCCTCAGGCTGGCCGCCCGCCCCGAGCTTCACGGCAGGCCCCGGATTGGCGCCCTTCAGCGGTGCCAATCAGCCGTATACGGGCTGTTCCACGGAGATTTCCTGCCCGTCGAGCTGAACCGTGGTGAAGGTGGGCATCCGCAGGTCGGCGTAGGCGTCGGCATGCTGGTCCACTGCAGCAGGACGCAGGTCGACCGCCCTGAAGGAGGCGCCCTCCATGCTCTCTAGCAGGCCGATGACCTCGCGGGCGCAACCGTAGGAGAGGCTGAAGCCACTGCCCCCGTGACCGTAGTTGTGGACGATGTTGAAGCCGTACTCCTTCTCGACGCAGACGTTCTCCACACGGTACGGACGCAGACCGGCGATCACGTCCACGTCCGCGTCGGCCAGTTCGATTTCCTTGAGCAGCTCGGGCGCGAACCGCTTGCAGCGGTCGAACATCTCCTTGACCGGACCGTACTCCTTGCCGATGTGCGTGTCGTACTCACTGGGCTCCACCAGGCCGCCCAGGATCAGGTGGGTCTGGCGCGGGACGATGAAGACCATGTCCTGCTGGTGCGCAGTCTTGGAGATGGCGTAAGCGGTCTTGGGCTGCTTGCCATTCTCCCAGCGGGACATCGGCACCCTCACGAGGGCACCGCGCAGGGGAACCATGGAGGCGCCGGCCAGCTCCGCGGCCCCCATGCCGGTGCAGTTGACGATGGCGTCCACACCGAAGTCCTTGCGGATCTTCGCGCTCTGCGGCGCCAACCGATCAGTGATCCGCTTGCCGTACTGCACTTTGACGTTGTCGTACTTGTCGAGCTCGTGGCGCAGCCAGCGCGTGTAGAGGGGGGTGTCGATGGCCGGCACCCGGAGCTGATAGCCGTCCTTCACCCTGAAGGACGAGGGAACCTGCTTGAGCTCGTCCTGGGTCAGGCGGCGGAAGCCGTCGATCTTCTCTTCATTGGAAAGCTTCTGCAGCTCCTCCATCTTCGTGCGCTCGAGCCAGTCGTCCTCGATCTTGATGCCGAAGTAGGAGTTGGCTGTGACCATATGGACACCGGCCTCCGGGGCGAGCTTGCGGAACTGCTTGTACGACTCCACCGACCAGTTCTTGGACCGCATGATCGACAACTGGTTGCCGTGCTGGCCGCATACCGCGGGGGGAAACTCCCACAGGGCGCCAGCAATCACGGACACGGTCTTGTCGGCGGGCCGCTCGGCGATGACCTGGACGTCGTACCGCGGCTCGCCGTCATCTTGGACCCGGGCCAGTTCCAGGGCGGTGGTGAGGCCGCTGACTCCGGCCCCTACGACCAGGACCTTCTTCACACGTTGCGGATGCTGCTGCTCAGACATGGCGCTTACCTCGTTCGACAGAAGAGTCCCATGGGAAAGGACACTCACGGGGGGGGCTGGCACCGCCAGAGCAGGAAGACCCTGCCGGGCGGAGGCCCGATTCATCCGGGCTTGCCCCTCAGTGATCATCCTTCACCGGTCGCAGCTGCCTGGCTCGTCCGACAGGCACGCAAAGAGTGGGCGCTCGCAGCACAACCCCCGGCGCATTAGGGGCGCATATGACAACGGCACAGGATGAACGATCGTGAGAGGCGGTCCCGCCCGTCACCTCAGGGGAAGAGCGCTGCCGAACAGTGCCGTGCCACCCGCCGGCTAGTGCTGTGACCGGCATGGTTCGCCGGGCTGATGGGTGGGGAAGTGGCGGTGCTGATCGGGAGGTGTTTCGAGCAGCCGCTGCGTAGGGTCTGCCGGATGACGCTCGCTCATGATGTGGCCGGAGACGGTCCGGTGCTGGTGCTGTTGCATTCCGGGGTGTGTGACCGGCGGATGTGGGATGCCCAGTGGCCGGCCTTGATTGACGCCGGCTAGCGGCAATCCTTGCGCCCTGCCGTGTCCTGTCGGGCGCGCACGATCTGGCGGACTTCCGACAGATCGCTGCCCGACTGCCGTATCTGCTCGCGAACGCCGGCCACGTCGAACTGCCATGGGCAGGTCACCTTCCCGGCCTGGAGCGGCCATCGGCCGTTACCGGTCTGCTGATCGGCTTCCTCAAGGAGAGAGTCCCTGTCGGTTGAGCCTGCTCGCGGCCCGTCCTGTCATGAGGCGTTGAGGAGGGGGCGTCCGTCCCGGCGGATGCCTTTCTCGCCGCCGATGCGGGCACGTTCCTTGCGCTGGGCGGCCAGCACGTCGGGAGGGCGGGGTTCTGGCGTTGCGCCAGCGCACGCAGGCGTGCGGTGCACGGGTCTGGACAGTGTGGTTCGGATGGTTGGAGTCGGCCAGGGTGAACTGCCGCAGCGGGCCGAAGTGCGCCTCGATCGGGTTGGCCCAGGAGGCGTTGGTCGGGGTGAAGCACAGCTCGACCTTGTTCTTCCGAGCCCATTTGGCGGATCTTGCTGCCCTTGTGAGCGGAGAGGTTGTCCAGGATCACGTAGACCGGGGCGCCGTCCGGACGCGCGGTCCGGATCGTTTTCAGCGCAGCCAAGGATGAGGCCGCGCCCCTGTGGCGGCGGTTGTCGCCCCACAGGGTGTCGTCGCCGCCCGAGTAGCAGCCGTGGAAGCAGGTGACTCCGTGGGTGCGGTGGTAGGTCGCCGGTTGACGGTTGGGCCTTCCCTGCTCGGCCCAGCAGCACCCGCCGGTCGGCCGGATACCCAGCGGTCCGAACTCGTCGAAGGCGAAGACCCGGTCGGGGAAATGGGCCAAGACGTGCTCGGTCCGGTCGAGTTGGCGTCGCGGTCGGGGTCGGTGTAATCCTTCCATGTCTTCGTGCGCTGAAAGGTGATCTTGCGGCGGGCCGGCGGACAGCGCAGGACCTCGCGGCCGATCTGTATCGGGCGGGCGACGTTGCGCCACATGTGGTCGGCGAGTTTGCTGATCGACCAGCGCGTGAAGGGATTGCCGAACTTGGTGGGGCGGGTGGTGGCCGTCTGGATGACGAAGTCCTCGTCGTCATCGCTGGGCAGGCGGGGGCGGCCTCCCGCCCACCGAGGGTCCAGGCAGCCGAGCCCGATCTCGTTGAATGGGTGGATCACGTCGCGAACAGTGTCCTCGTCCGCCTGGACGAGCTGGGCGATGACCGGCACGCGGTTCCCGCCAGCTGAGGCCAGGAGCATCATCGCCCCCGGTAGCGCACCGTACTGGCACTGCCCCGCCTCACGATCCACTGCAGCTGCCGCCCCTCTGGATCGGTCAGTCTGCGTACTCGGACGGGCTCTGCCACCGGGCCTCCATCTGCCAGACCGGATGTGGCCTTACATCCAACCGGCTCAGCCAGCACTCCGGCGAACCTTCCCGGTCACAGCACTAGTCCGGGTGTTGAGGTTTGCTGCAGCCAGCACCTCCGGCACACCCCGGTCAGCATTGAGCGCGATGGTGCGTCAGCGAGCGACAGGGCCGCCTCTGTGAAGTGTCCCCTTTGTCGCGGCGCAGGTCAGCTGGGGTTCAGTGGAGTGATGCCGGTGCCCGCGTACAGCTCGGGTGAGGCCGATCACCAGTTCGCCTCCAGGTCGCGGCAGAGTGCATCGATGTGCTTGCGTTCGACATGCGGCATGGTGTTCAGATGGGCGCGACCGCCGTCGTGCAGCAGGGCCCAGCGGTCACACAGTTCTTGGCACGGCGCATCGAACAGCACCGTATTGGAGTCCGGTACGTACGACGGATTTCGGCCGCATGCCCGCAAACGCTCGGCAGCGTACTCGGCGGTGCGCACACAGTGCATGACCCGGTCCGCCAGCCCGCGACGTCCCAGCCGCCGCAGCTCCCGCCACAGCAGTGCCGGTGCCAGAGCGTCACGCGAACCGCTGATGGTGTCGTCGTCCGCGCCTACGGCCACACCGGGCTCCCTGACGTCCGCCACGAGGTCCGCGCGGGCCAGGGCGATCCCGCTGGGCACCGGAGAGCCGATCATCTTGTGACCGCTGATAGCGATGCTGTCGGCCCCGTCGGCGAATCCCCAAGCACGGGGCCGCGGCCCCAGGGCGGCGAGGGGCCCGCCGAACGCGGCGTCTGCGTGCAGGTGGTAGCGGTCGACCCCGGCCTGATGCAGCGCTACTCGCACACCGATGAGATCGTCGACTGCGCCCTGCCCCGTGGTGCCGATCGTGGCGACGACCACCGCGGCCCTTCCGGGGTGCTCACGGCAGCGGGCCCGAAGACTGTCGGGGTTCATGGCCGCGTCGGGCAGAACGCCCACTTGCGCGTAGTCCATCCGCAGCAGGCGGGCGATTTTGGGCACGGAGTAGTGAGCTTGGGTGGAGGCGTACAGGACCGCATCCGGGTAGCGTTCCCTGCCCAAGTACACCCCGAAGATGTTGCTTTCCGTGCCTCCGTTGGAAACGTAGCCGAACGTCGTTCCGGGAACGGCGCCCGCGAGGTCCGCGAAGAACGCGACGACGGCGCGTTCCAGGGGCTTGGTGTTGAGATGGTACTGGCTCTCGTCCTGAGGGCTTCCCACGTTGTTCGCATGGAGGCCCAGAAAGCCGGCCAGACTGCGGTGGTCAAAATCGAGGTTGACCGGGAAACCCAGGGCAGTCCCGCGTGCTCGCAGCCCTTCGGCCATGAATCGGTCGAGAAGCTGCTGGTCGAAGCGCAGCCCTTCCTGAGTGCGGCCTTCTTCGCCGATTTCCAGGTCTCCGTCTGACGGAAAATGCATCGCTTCTCCCTGGGTCGTCTCCTTGGCACGTCGCCCCGACCGGCGGGCGTCCTGTCTTCCTGCCCGCGTCTGCGGCGTGGCTAGTTTGTGTGGTGCACGATTTTTCCCTGCTGCATCACGAACCGGACCAGCCCCATGGAGCCGATGTCGGTGAAGGGGTCACCGTCGACTGCCACCAGATCGGCGATGAAACCGGGTGTGATACTGCCCAATTCGGGCAGGCCCAGCAGTTCCGCAGCAGTGACGGTGGCCGACCTCAATGCCCTCAACGGCGTCAGCCCATGCGCGACCAACGCCGGAAACTCCTGCCAGTTGTCGGCGTGCGGGAACATACCCGCGTCGCTGCCAAACGCGATCCGCACCTCGGACCGGCCCTGTCGGCGCAGCCCGTCTCGGACCTCTTCGGCACTCACACAATCCGCCTGCCCGCACAGACCGGTGCGGGAGCCCGTCGTCTCCAGCCGGTTAAGAGCTTCGATTTGGCAGTATTGCGTGGGCACGAGAAAAGTGCCGCTACGCGCCATCATCTCCAGCGTCCCCTCGGTGGCCAGCGAGCCGTGTTCCACGCTTCGCACCCCGGCACGTACCGCTCGCGCAACCGCCTCGTCGGAGACGGCGTGGACAGCGCAGGGCAGCCGCACATCCCGTGCGGCACCCACCAACGCGTCCACCTCCTCCTGAGAGTAGGCGACGGAGTTCGGGGCGTCGGCGGGCGAGGAGAACCCCCCGCTTCCCGCGTACTTGATCCAGTCGGCTCCGTAGCGGCCCTGCGCCCGCACTTGGCGACGGATCTCCTCCACTCCGTCAGCCACCGTTCCGATCTGCGCACCGTAGCGTTCGGCGAGGCGTGGCGCTTTGTCAGCGTGGCCCCCACGCGGAGAGATCATGTTCGGGGCCGCGAGAATTCTCGGCCCGCGCACCAGGCCGTCCGCCACGGCCCGCCTCAACGCGACGTTGAGTGGCTGATGGGAGCTTCCCAGGTCCCGGACGGTGGTGAATCCGTTGGCCAGCACTGCTTGCATGGCCGGGACCGCGGTCAGCACCTGGTACAAGGCGGAGTCCTCGTCTGCGCCCTCATCCGGCAGATGGACGTGGCAGTCGATGAGGCCGGGCAGCAGCGTGCAGCCCGGCAAGTCCACAGGGACAGGACATGCACCCGCGCTCGAAATACCACGGCCGACGCCGCGGATACGCTCACCTTTCACCAGCACGTGCACGTTCTCGACCGGTCGTGGCGCTCGTCCGTCCCACACCCGGGCCGGCCGCAGTAAGAAGCCTTCAACGCCCTGCTCGTCCATCACCCCGCCCTGTGGCCGGCCACCTCGGACAACGGCGGCCATGCCTGCCGCTCTTCCCGTGTGCAGATTTCCAGACAGTTACCGCGCTCCTACCCGGCCGGTGCGTCGGCCGGGTCACCAGCCGTTCACCGCAGACACAACCCCAGCCCTCCTCCAGCCGACGAGCAGCCCCTCCAGCCCCACATGAGATCGGCACCGTGTCTCAGCGGACCTGGTGCTGGGCTCGGCTCTCGGCGTCGTCCAGTAGTTCCGCGATGGTTTCCGCGAGCATTCCGGCGTCCTGCGCGGCACGCCCCAGGGCGACACCGTTCCAGTCGGCGGCTTGCCGCATGCGGGTGTAGGTGCCGGGCAGGACCGCGCCCCCGTAGAGAAAGCGCACGCTGCGGCTTGCGGTGGCCGCCCGCACGGCACGAAGCACGTGACCAGCGTGTTCCTCATACACACCGACCGAGACATCCCGCGTTCCACGCGCTCATGCATCGACGCCAGATATGGCCGAGCAGCGTCGCGGTACACGGTCGCGAGAGCGCTTCGCGTGTCCTGATCGGTGATCACGATCCAGTGCCATGGCTGATCGTTCGAGCCGTTGGGTGCTTGCAGTGCCACCTTCAGCGCGGTGCGCACGGTGTCGAGGTCGACGGGCCGTGAAGTGTCCAGACGGCGGCGCACCGACCGGGTCGTGGTCAACAGCCGTAGACACGCCTCACGGTCTTGGGCCGTCGGCTCACACGGCATCGTCTCCTTCGGCCACTGCGAGTCGGATGCCGATCGGCCGGACGACTGGAGCGGCGGCGTCATGAGCCGGCCAACCCGATGCACACCATGCCGTGACCGGTGCCACTGGGTGCCGCTGCGGCCGGTGACGTCACCGGAGCACGTGACCGCATGGGCGCGGATTTCCTTCGGGCAACTTGCACGAGAGCAGGCTCCATTGTTGACAGTGCGCGAGAAACGCCTCTAATACGGGAGGGGAGACAGGATCTCCGATCCCAGGTGCCGGGCCCAGCTCTCCGCGGCCGCTCTCAGGGCCTCAGCGCGGTCGGTGCGCTCCCAGGTGAAGTCGGGCAGTTCCCGGCCGAAGTGACGCCGATTTCATGTGAACAGCTCACTTGTCCGGGGCGCGTCGGAAAAAGCAGGAGAACACAACAATGTGCAGGAAACCTATGACGGGTCAACCACGCGCCGCGCGATTCAGCCAGGACTAGTCTCTGAGTCACATTTCTCACGCCAACAGCTCTCTGTACCAACTCCCACGACAACCTCGCCACCAGTGATCGGGAAATGCTGGTTGTCGACGGCATCGGTTTTCGCGGCCAGGCTGTTCGTTGCATGGCGAGTAACAGGTTGTTTTCTCCCGTTGTCTCATCCGGGAATCTGCGGTCGATGCGGCTTCGCGGGGTCGCGTACGGCGCACTGCGGCGAAAGCCTGGTGGGCGCCGTGGAGTTCCTGGTGAGGACGACAGCCTCGGCACCGGCTGCTCCGGAGCCCTGTGCGGCCCTTGCCGAGTTGTGGCAGGACCGACGCTCGGAACTGAAGGAGAGCCTCGAAGAGGAGGGCCCCTTGAGCGCTGAGCTGGCGCAGGCGTACTTCTTGTTCCTTGAAGCCCGTGCCATCGACGATCAGCGCGCGCACTCCACCCCGGCGCTCAGTCCGGACGGGCGGCTTGGTGAGCGTCGTAGTACCGGTGCTGGAACCCGAGGACGAAGGCGGCCCTGGTACGACTTGGAGCCGGACCGCAACTACACCTGGGACGACCCGCTGCTGCCCGACGCGGCGACCGGCGAGGTGCGCGGTCGGCGGCAGCTGCGGTCGCCGGCGTCGGCCGCGGTACGGTCCTGGTGTCCGGACGGCGGTGCCGTCGTGGCGTCCTGCTGACCGCGCGGCAGACCTGGTCGACCTGGTGGGGTCGACCCGCGCGCCGGCGGTCTTGACGGGCTCGGCGGCGCGTGGATGCATCCTCCGGCGGGTTCCTCTCCGGCTCGCGCGTACTGACCCAGCGGTACGCCGATTTCGTGTTCCCCGACGACGACCGCGACGAGCCGACGGTGTACGACCTCGGCTCCGGGGAGCGGACGGCGTTGCTGGACCTGACGGAGCTCGCCGTCGACCAGGAGAACGACGAGCTGTCCTCCGCCGAGGTGCTGGACGGCAGCCATGTGCTGGTCCCGGGCCGGGTGTGCACGGGTGATCCATCCGCTCGGCCGGCTGGACCACCCGGTGCCGGCGGGCGAGGACGTCACCGGCTCTGGGAGACGGCACCTGGCTCACGTACGACAGCGACCGGCGCACCGCTGGCACTGGATCGCACGGGCCTCCCCGGACCCGTGCGGTGACCTCTGGTGGGCGATCCGGCGGCGCTTGCAGTTGGCGTGGCGACCGCACCTCCGAAGCGCTCGGCTGCGGCTCCTTCCTCTGGCAGCCAACGCCGCCGCCCTTTTCGATCTCGGCAGGCGCGGGAATTTTCGCACCCCGGCCCGGGGCCCGGGACGGGTCTTGCACCTACGAGGGTTGCGCCGCCTTCGTCCGAGAGCCCCGGGAGGAACAGTTCCTCGCGGCGGTCGCCAACTTCGTCTCCCAGCGGACCTTCTACGGGAGCGATGCGGAGCGGGACGATCGGTTCGTCCGCCTCGTCGGGGAATCGCGGTCCAGGCCCCGGCCGCTGTGCCGGCTGCGCGGCGAGGGCAACATGCGGACGGCATCCCTGGTGGCACGGCCTTCCGTTGCGGTGACGTGCTGGACCTGGTCCACCCCTCCCCCGGCTCGGACAAGCCCTGGCAGGGGGCGCTGTTCCGGTACGCCCTGGATCGCCGGCGCCACCCGGAGCAGGCGGTTCCGGCGGCCTCCGACCAGGCTATGTCGAGGTGCCGACCGCCGTCGATCAGGTAGTGGAGCAGGGGCCGGCCGGGCCCCGCCCACAGGGGCACCAAGTTCCACGGCGGCCACTGCCCGGTGGAACGAGACCGGCGCTCGGGATCCGGTGCCCAAGGCATACGGCAAGGAAGGTCCGGCGGTGAGCGGCGAACCGGATTTCCCGCTGCCGTCGCTCCTCGCCCGCTGGAAGCTCGGACTCGACCGGGACACCGCCAGAACGCCGAAGCTTCCCCAACTCACCCTCTCGCCGGGGCGCGTGCGGGCCACACTGCGGGCTCCGGCCCACCGGCTGGTTGCGAGCTTGAGGACCCGCGCCCCGGGTCGGAGCTGATACGACGGGCCCGGCAGGTCGCCGGGCCCGCCGGGCGGGACGACGGGGCTCCGGACGGCCGGAGCCCCGCCGCGCGGGTCAGCTGGTCGGGAAGGAGTCGGGGGTGCTGATACGGCTCTTCATCAGTGCCCCGGACTCGGTCAGCACACCGCTGCTGCTGTAGTCCGTGCCGTTGCAGGTGCCCGGCTTGAAGGCCGCGCTGCCCTCATTGGCGTCCGAGTAGGTCCAGTTCGCGTAGCCGATCTTCAGCTGGTCGAGCAGGTCCAGCCATGCCTTGCTACTGGCTTGGTCCACCGCTCCGCCGCCGGTGTAGGTGACCGTCCCGAACTCGGTGACGAACAGCGGCAGCTTCGTGGCCGCCCGGCTCACCGCGGCGCGGTAGGTGTCCTGGTGGCTCGCAGCGTAGAAGTGGAACGCGTACATGATGTTGGTGGCGTTGACCGGGTTGTTGATGACCTCGGTCTCGTTGGAGCCGTCCGAGACGCCCAGCGAGGACCAGCCGCGGGTGCCGACGATGATGACGGCGTCCGGGTCGGCGGCCCGGATGACCGGGATGACCTGCTCGGCGTAGTTCTTGATGGCCGCCCAGCTCACGCCGTTGGGTTCGTTGGCGATCTCGTAGATGACGTTCTTCTTGGCGGCGTTGCGGGTGGCGACGGACGAGAAGAAGGTCTTCGCGCGGTCGAGGTTGTAGTTCGGGTCACCCGGCGTCAGGGTGTGGAAGTCGATCATGGCGTACATGCCGCGTGCCTCGGCCATGTCGACCAGGCTGTTCACGCGGCTGGTGAAGCCGGCCGGGTCGGTCTCGTAGCCGCCCTCCTGGACGTACATGGCGATGCGGAACAGGTCCGACTTCCAGTCCTTGGCCAGCGCGTCCAGGGATGCGTTGTTGTAGCACTTGCTGAACCACTGGATGCCGTGGGTGCTCATGCCGCGCAGCTGGATGGGACGGTTGTACTGGTTGCACAGGTGGACGCCGCAGACGCGGAGCTGCCCGTTGATGTCGACGGGGGTGCCGGTGCCCGGCACGGGCGGGGGCTCCTCGCCGACGGAGCCCGTACAGGCGACGCCGTTGAGCGTGAACGCCGTGGGCTTGGGGTTGGCGCCGGTGAAGGAGCCGGTGAAGCCCAGGTCGGCCGAGGCGCCGGTGGCCAGGTTGCGGTTCCAGTCGACGCCGGCGGCGGTGACCGTGGAACCGGACTGCGACCAGGTGGCGTTCCAGCCCTGGACGAGCTTCTGCCCGGCGTCGGGCAGGGTGAACTTGAGCGACCAACCGCTGATCGCGGACCCCAGATTGGTGACCTTCACTCCGGCTTGGAAGCCGCCCTGCCACTGGTTGGTGATCGTGTAGTCGACTCTGCAGCCGGTGGCGGCCTGCGCCGTCTGCGGGCTGACCAGCGCGGTCAGCCCCAGGACGGTCGCACAGGTCGCCAGTAGGGCCAAAAGGCGTTTCACAGCGTTCCTCCTCATGGGAAGCGGAAACAGCGTCATGGGAGCGCTCCCAAAACGGAGTGGGAGCGCTCCCAAAACCCATCGGCCCGGAACCGTACACCGGTGCGCGAGGCGCGTACAGGCATACGACCAACCAGATACGACCCTTGGGTCGCGCAACACCCCGTCAGAGACACGCGTTTCAGGCTTGACACACCGGGGGCGAGCCGTGACGGCGGCCCCCGGGAGTCGCCTCTGGAGACCCAGGCCCACATGCCCGCGGACCAGGATGAGTTCGGAGGCGATGCAGGAGGACGCCAGGAAGGCCATGACATCCGCGTGCATGTCCAACACCACGACCGGGCAGCGCCCCGAGGGTCCACTCGAAGACCTTGGAGCGGGTTTTGCTCCCGGACATCTCCCCGCGGCCATCACTTTTTCTTCACACGATGCAGAGGGCCGGTGCCCAAGTCTGCCGACGCCCGGGACTCCGGGAAGCCGTTCCGGGTCCGTATGCGCCGCGTCAGAGCGGCGAGAACTCCCTTGCCGTTGACGCAGGTGTCGGCACGAGACGATGTGGGGTTGTCCTCACCCCGTTCACCTTCGCCTTCGTGGTGGTCCGGAGACCTCGATGCCGACCGGAGGCTGTCCCGGCCGGCATCGAGGTGTTGTTCCTTCCCGTGTGTCGGCGAGGTCCGTCAGCGCACGTAGATGTTGGGCTGCGGCGGGCGGGTCATTCCGGCGCCGAGGAAGTAGCTCGGGTGGGGCGGCTGGTTGTAGGCCGTGTTCTGCCAGGCCAGGGCGACGCGGTACTGGGCGTCATGGGCCAGGGTGTGCAGTTTGGTGGTCGTCGGGGCGGACGTTGCGTAGATGCGCAGGGCGTTGTTGCCGGAGTGGCGCCAGATGACTTCCTCGCGCCAGTCGCCGAACAGGTCGCCCGAGAGCACCGGGGTGGACTTGGTGCCGTTGCTGGAGGCGACGCCGCTGCCGGTGAGCAGCCGGGTGTCGCCGCCGGTACCGTACTTGTCGATCTGGACGCCGTTCAGCAGTTCGCGCACCGGGTCGGCGTCCCACCAGGCGAGGAAATTCGCCGAGGACGGGTTGCGGCCGACGTTTTCGCCGGAGGAGTTGCGCAGGTTGGTCATGTTGGGTCCGGAGCCCCAGAACTCGGCGCCCGCATTGCCGGCGTAGATATCACCGGCCACGCCGCGGCCCGGTCCCTCGGAGCCGCTGGTGGGGGTGCGGTGGATGACCTGCCCGGTGCGGGCGTCGTGCAGGTCGGAGCCGGGCTGGTTGCCCGACTCGTGGACGCCGAAGACCTCCAGGCCGGCGCGGTTGGGCACGAAGTCGCCGACGTGCAGGGCGTCGCCGTGGCCGAAGCCCGTGGCGTACATCAGGCGGCCGTTGTCGTCGATGGTGGCGGAGCCGTAGACGATCTCCTGACGGCCGTCGGCGTCGACGTCTGCGACGGACAGCTGGTGGTTGCCCTGGCCGTACGCGGCGCCGTTGCCGGAGGTGTTGGAGTCGAACGTCCAGCGCTTGACGAGCTGCCCGTTGCGGAAGTCCCAGGCGGCGATGACGGCGCGGGTGTAGTAGCCGCGGGCCATGATCAGGGAGGGCCGCTGGCCGTCGAGGTAGGCGGTGCCGGCCAGGAAGCGGTCCGCGCGATTGCCGTAACTGTCGCCCCAGGAGGAGACGTTGCCGCGCGGCGGGTCGTAGTTGACGGTGGACATCGCGGCGCCGGTCAGGCCGTTGAACATGGTCAGGTACTCGGGCCCGGTCAGGATGTAGCCGCTGGAGTTGCGGTGGTCGGCGCTCGCGTTGCCGATGACCGTGCCTTGGCCGTCGCGCGTGGCGTCCGCCGTCTTCATGGCCACCTCGGCCCGGCCGTCGCCGTCGTAGTCGTACACCTGGAACTGCGTGTAGTGGGCCCCGGCCCGGATGTTGCGGCCCAGGTCGATGCGCCACAGCCGCTGGCCGTTGAGCCGGTAGGCGTCGATGTAGACGTTTCCGGTGACGCCGGACTGCGAGTTGTCCTTCGCGTTGTCCGGGTCCCACTTGATGATCAGCTCGTACTGCCCGTCGCCGTCCACGTCACCCGGGCTGGCTTCCACGGGTGTGTAGCCCGAGCCGGGTGAAGACAGCGGCACATCGAGGTAGTTGTCGCCGGTGAAGCGCAGCGAGGGCTCCGAAGCCGGCTGCTCCGTGCCGTTCACCACCGCGCGCACGGTGTACGAGGCATCCGAAGGCGCGCCGTTGTCGAGGTAGTTGGTGGAGTCAGTGACCGGCGAGCCGTTCACCTTCGTGCCGTTGCGGTACACGTTGAACGTCGTGTCGTAGCTCTCGGTGCCCAGCAGCCGCCAGGACACCAGATTGTTCGAGCCCGAACGCACCGAGACCAGGCCCCGGTTCAGGTCCTCCATCTGGAGGGCGCCACCGGTCGGCGGAGCGGGATCCGGGTCGGTGCCGCCGTCGACCTTGACCAGCCGCCACTGCTGATTCAAGCCGTCGATGTCGTCGTACTGCGAGATGCGAGCACCGTCGTCCGCCGACCGCTCCCAGACGTCCAGGGCCTTGCCGCTGTTGCGGTTGATCAGCTGCACATACTGGCTGTCGATGTCGACCACGCTGAACTGCTGATTGACAGCGTTGTTGTCCGTCCACTGCTGCACCTTGGCGCCGTTGGCCGTGGACCGTCCTTCGACGTCGAGCACCTTGCCGCTGTGCCGGGCCATGATCCGGTAGTATCCGTTGCCCGAATCGACGAACCGGAACTGCTGGTTGGCGGCGGTTCCAGGGGTCCACTGGACGACTTCGGCGCCATCGGCGGTGGAGCGTCCGGAGATGTCGATGGCCTTGCCACTGTGGCGTGAGACCAGTTGGTAGTAGGCGGACGTGTCGATCACGGCGGCGCTCGCGCTGGACGCGGGCAGCGCGACCAGCGAGACGGCGGCCAGTAACACCGCCAGCACATACGTGACCGGTCCGCGGAACCTTCGCGAACTTCGAACGGACATGTACAGCTCCTCCAGGTAGGGCGGGTAAGGGCTCGCGTGCTTCCCGGC
Source organism: Streptomyces sp. NPDC051207 (assembly GCF_040682395.1). Taxonomy (NCBI): domain Bacteria; kingdom Bacillati; phylum Actinomycetota; class Actinomycetes; order Kitasatosporales; family Streptomycetaceae; genus Streptomyces; species Streptomyces sp. NPDC051207. The sequence goes on from NZ_JBFBAX010000011.1 coordinate 26,872, forward strand.
GACTGAATGAAACGATTCATCCGCGTCGCGCACGAGGGCAGGGTTCTGTTGTGACAGGGAGTGGGAGCGCTCCCAGCGAGGCTAGGGGCGGGCTCTGCGTGTGGCAATACGTGTGCACCGACTGAATGTGTCGATGTGTTTGATCAAGTGGATTCCTGGCGCAGTGCCCGGTCGGTCATCCCTGCGTGAGAACGATTCACGTCGGCGCGTCAACCTGGCTCAATCCGAGGAGTGCGAGCCGCCGTTGCCCCCGGGCTGCCGCTGTCACCGGCACATGGCCGAACCCCTGCGCAATCTTGTTGCCGCCGTACTCGCCGTCCTGTCCCTCGGCGCCTCATCAGCCGCCCACGCCGCGGACACCCTGCGCGCTTCAGGCACTGGAACGTCGGCCTGCGGCAGGGCGTCTGCGACACCCGCAAAGAGATCCTGGTCCACGAGGTGGTCGAGCCGCCCTCGATCGGCCCCCGCTGCCGCCCGACGGGCGGGCGGTGGCGGTCGTACTACGACGAGAAGCATGGTCTCTTCAACGCCCTCCAACCCGGCACCGTCCCCCGGTACGACGGGTCTGGCATCTGGGCGGTCACCAGGGCCCGGGCGGAGGGCCTGGCGCTGACGGGCGAGGGGCAGCGATGCCGGTGGTGGGACAGGGGGAGCCAAACTTGACAGGGCCCGCCAGAAGCTGACGGGCCCTCACGTACAAACCGGAACTAGGGAAGTACGAGCAGGTCCAGGGTGTCCCCCTCCTGAATCCCGTAGAAGCCGACGGTGTTCTGATTCTCCAGCACGATGGCGTTGCGGGTGAGGACCTGCTTGTCCACCGGGTCACCGGTCTGCACTTGGATCTTCGACTTGACGTTGTCGATCCTGTCGGAGGACTCAACCTCAAGGGTGATCTTTACGCCCGAAGCAACGAGCTTGACAAAGAGTCCCATTTTCGCTTGCTGGGACGCTGCAGTGCGGTGGCCACGTCGTGGGAAGCGGCGATGCTCGGGGTGGTGGACAGCCCGGCGAACGCCAGGGCGGCGACCGCGCCTATCGCAACTGTGCGCCTGCGTACCATAGCGACGACTCCTTCGGTGGGATCCTCTTGCCTGCGGCAATGCGAAACCCCGCCGACAGAGAATGAGCGGTGTTCACAGCCAGTCCTCAGCCGTTGCCTCATCCTCCGGGCCCGCTTCCTCGAAACCTATGCCTCAAAAGGACCGGCGCACATCTAGTCACACCGCTTCGCACCGGTGAGGCCTGACCTCAGGGTGCGACGAAGTCCAGGAGGACTCCGCGTCGGCGCGGCGCGTGGTGATCTCCAGCTACCGGTCCGCTCTGAGGTGAGGACCACGGCCAGCGCCACCTGGATGATGAGCGCCCGCCGTCACGCGAGGGACGACGAACGAGCCGAGTTGCCAGAACTCGCCTCGGACATCGAACGGCTCCAGGCCAGGCGCGCCGAGTCGCTTGACACACCGCCGAAGGACCGGTCCCCGGCGCCGGCCGGCGGCTGCACCGACGCGCGAACTGCCACACCCCGCACTGGAGATCAGGTCGGCATGACGTGCTCATCGCGGCGTTGCAGAGTCACCGACCGAGGCCGGGCCGGCTGCGTCGCGGAGGTGGCGGGGTCGGGCAGGGCCGTGGGTAGCGGGTGGTCAGTGGTTTCCGAGGACGGTCCGCATCCGCTGGTAGCGGTCGAGGTCTTCGAAGGTGTCGCGGTCGGGCGGACCGGGGTCGCGGCGTCCAGTGCCCCAGGCCCAGACGCCGGCGGTGATGCCGGTGGTCAACGGTATGAGCAGCCACAGCAGGGCGTCCATGATTCAACCTCCTTCAGCATGGCGGCTGGACGGCTTGTTCAGGGGGTGAGCTGCTTGGGCTTGCCGCCGGAGATGTCGATCTTGCGGGGCTTGGCGTGGGCGGCCAGCGGGATGCGCAAGGTGAGGACGCCGTTGTCGTAGGCCGCCTCGGCAGCTGCGGTGTCCAGGGCGTCGGACAGGGCCAGGCGCCGGGTGAAGCGTCCGGTGGGACGTTCGGTGAGCAGGGCCCGGGCACCGGCCGGGACCGGCGAGGGCCGCTCGGCGCTCAGGGCGAGGGTGCCGCGTTCGGTGGTCAGTTCGATGCTGGAGCGGTCCATGCCCGGCAGATCGAACTGGAGGTACAGCGCGTCGTCGTCACGCCAGGCGTCCACCGGAATGACGGCCGCGGCCGGGTCGGCGGCGGCGCGCGCCAGCTGGTGCACGAGCCGGTCGATATCTCCCAAAGCGCCGGTACGCGCAAGCATCCTTTTTCTCCCTTCACTCGCCGGTCGCCCGCCCATGGCGGCGGGGCCAGGTCCCTGCCACTCATCCATATAGCCGATCGCAGAAACCTTGACAAGCATCCACTAGGTGAAGTTGACAGTCTTCGACTCAATCCTGTCACGTGCGGTAAGCATTTGGTTGCGCCGAGGCCCTGGCCCTGCGAGGGCGGAGCAGTCGGCGCGGACGACCGGAAGGGAGGGCTGCCGGTGACGGAGAGCAGGAAGACTGTCTGCTGCTGAGGCCCGGGGCGCGGCTGCGGTCGTCTTGGGCGCGGTGACGTTGGTGTGGCCGCAGCTGACGGTGTCGGCCCCGGCTTTGGTGTTCGGCGCGTACGCGCTGGCCGACGGCGCGATGCTCATGACGACGGCATGGCGCCACCGCCGCGAGCGCCGGTCCGCTGCGGCCTGTGCGGGCGCCGGTGTGCTGAGCGTGGTGGCCGCTGCGGCAACGACCCTGTGGCCGGGGCTGACGGCTCTGGCGCTGGTGGTCATGGCCGGCACCTGGGCGGTCGTCACGGGCCGTCTGGAGCTGTGGGCTGCCACCCGGATGCGGCATGAGCTGCGGCAGGCGTGGCCGTGGCGCATCTCCGCCGGCGTGTCGGTGGGCGCGGGTGTGCTGCTGTGGCTGCGCCCGGATGCCGACGCCGAGACCATCGCCCTGGTCCTGGGCCTCTACGCGCTGATCGTGGGCGGTATCAGGCCGGCTGCGGCCCGGCGTGAGTACCGCACGCACGTCGGGCACGCATCCCGGTCATGGAGGCGGCCGGCGTCCGGCGGCCGCACCGCCCACTGACAGCCGAGGTTCGTTCGTCCCGTCTGGGCGCCCTGTCGGCCGCCGGCCCGCGGTGCGCCCCGCATGAGCGGGAGGCAGGTGAGCATCGTGACGCGGCTGCACATCGACGTTCTGGTGGTGCGTCTGCCCTGGCGGTGGGCGCTCCCGGCGCGGCGCCGGACCGTGCGCCTGCCGCTGGAGTTCGTGGACGAGGTGCGGGTGGAGCCGCACTGGTGGCGTGCGGTGCGCCCGCACCCCGCCCCCGGCTACCGCTTCCGGCCGGGGCGCTGGTGCGTGGGCGAGATCGAGCACGCGCACGGGCGGCACTTCGTCGCCGTGCGCGCACAGGGGCCGGTGCTCGTGGTGTCGACCTTTGGCCGCGACGCCCCCTATGCCCGACTGGCCCTGTCCACGGCGGACCCGGAAGGCGATGCCGCCAGGCTTCGAACGGTCGCCGCTCAGGGCGTCGACAAAAATTGAGTCGATCGTTGTCAAGTTTATCGCGGTGCGGTATATAAGGAGGAGAGTGAAGGACGCGGGAACGACGTCGAAGGAGGGATAAAGATGCTGATGCGTACGGATCCCTTCCGCGAGCTGGACCGGCTCGTCGATCGGGTCTGGGGCACGGCCGCGCACCCGGCCGGCATGCCGATGGATGCCTGGCGCGAGGGTGAGACGTTCTTCGTGGAGCTGGACCTGCCGGGTGTGAACCCGGAGTCCATCGACCTCGATGTCGAGCGCAACGTCCTGACCGTGAAGGCCGAACGCAAGCCGACGTACGGCGAGAACACCGAGACGGTGGTCACCGAGCGGCCCGCGGGGACGTTCAGCCGGCAGCTGTTCCTCGGTGAGACCCTCGACACCGAGAAGATCGAAGCCTCCTACGAGGCGGGCGTGCTGAAGCTGCGCGTCCCGGTCGCCGAGCAGGCCAAGCCGCGCAAGATCGCCATCAGCGGCGGTGAGAGCCGCAAGGAACTGGGCAGCTGACGGCGACCAGACACCTCTTGAGGGCCCCGGGCTTCAGTCCGGGGCCCTGAGCCGTCCTGCTATCGAACCGGTCGCCGCTTTTTCTCGTGAGCGCGGGGGATCACCCCGCCCGCTGCTGCCCACTGCCGCGCGCATGTGGGCCGCCGCCGGCCGGTGAGGGGCACGGCGGGCAGGGGGTATGCGGCTGCCAGCACTCTCGCCCTCCTGCTCAGCCTCCTCCCCTACGGCGCGCCTCCGGGGCGGTCTTCGGTTTCATCGGTCACGCACTCACGGAGGCGGCGCGACTTCACCTCCCGCAGCCAGATCATCGCCAGCCGCTACGGCGTCGTGGCCGACCCCGACGTCGCCGACGAAGCCAGGAACATGCTGATCAAGCCAGCTTGACCCGCTGCTTGCATACCAGGTGCCGCTGGGCCTTGTTGCTCGGCTGCCTTCTCGGCGTCCTGCGGGTCGGCGGAGGCCGTCAGTTCGATCTTCTTGCCCAGCACGCGGCTGGCGGTGGCCGTAAGGGCGGCGCCGGTCAGGACGGTCTTGGCGAGGGTGGAGGCGGACATACCCTGCTTGGGCGGTGACCCGCGGGGCGTTGGCGGCGAGCAGGCCGCCTGAGCCGAACAGGTGCGTGGCGATCACCACGGCGTTGACGGGCGTCCACTTCGCCCAGCTGGAGCTGGCGATCCTCGCGGTGGTCGCCCAGGTGCCGCCCTCGTCGCGGGCGGCACCGTTCAGCCGACCGCGCCCATGGGCGAACCGCCGAACCAGGCGGCCGACCCCGCATCGTGCAGGCCGCGCAACACCGTATTGCGTGTCGACATGACCGGTTCCCTCGGCCCAGGCGGTGAAAGCCCGGCGAGGCGGCCCGGCGCGCCTCTTCACCGTCGCCGAGCAGCCGGCCGACCACCATCGTGGTGGGTACGACGCGTCGAACGCCGCCACCGCGAGCCGCCGCACCTCGGCGGTCTCCTCCTCTGAGCGGGGCGGGTTCCGCCAAGAAGAGGGGCCGCAGTCGCCGGATCTTGCTTCATCGGAACACGCCGATGGGCGCGAGGTCACGACGGCGAACGCTGTGCTCCCCGCAGGGGTGGGTCAGTCGGTGGACAGCGCATCGAGGAGGTCGCCGACCTTCGGGTCGGGCAGGGCACGGGCGACATCGGCCTGGGCGACGATGCCGACCAGGCGGTGGCCGTCGATCACGGGCAGGCGGCGGACCTTGTGCGAGGTCATGGTGCGCAGGATCTCCTCGGCGTCGTCGTCGGCGCCGATGGTGACCGCCTCGCCCTGCGCGAGGTCACCCGCCTTGACCTGAGCGGGGTCCTTGCCGACGCCGAGGACCTTCACCACGATGTCACGGTCGGTGAGCATGCCCTTGAGCTTGTCGTCGGTGCCGCAGATCGGCAGCGCGCCCACCCCGAGATCGGTCATCTTCTTCGCCGCGTCGAGCACGGTCTCCTCCGCGCCGATGCACTCGGTGCCTTCCGTCATGATCTCGCGAGCCGTCGTCATCCGATCAGCCTTTCTGGTCGTGTGGTGAGCGCGTCTGTCCCGGTGCCTTGGTCGGCGGGCCGGGGCGGGAAGACGTGTGCCCCGCGAGCGTCGTGGATAACGCCGTTGGCCGGTCAACTACCCGGCAACCGGAACGCAATGCGGCGTGCCGTCTCTCCTGGGTGCGGTGCCTCCTGGCCGGAGGCGCGGTGTGCGCGCTGACGAGCGCGTCGGCGGGTGCTGGAGTCGTGCAGACGCTGAGCAGGGCTTGGTCTCGGAGTGTCCGGGACGATTTCGGCCAGGTCGCGTTGATGATGGAGCATGGCGTATGAAGAGGGCCGCAGGTGGTCTGAGACCACCATCGCCGGGTTGCAGCTCCGCGCGGACGGTGCCGCTGGGATGCGTCTTTTGGGGTGGGAGGGCGTCCTGCCGTTCTCGGTGGTCAGAACGGTCGCCGTGACGCCGACCGCCGGACCGCTGTCAGTTCCCGCCCCTACGCTGCCGGGCACGGCAATCGTGGAACGTGAAGACGACCGGCCATAGTGCGGATACGGGGACGGTGTGCGGCCGTTGCCGACGTCCGGGACCGGGACGCCGAGGAGATTGGCACAGTACTGCGGCAAGCCGGGTGCCGAGAGTTGGGTGACACGGACCGGTGAACTCACGGCGCCGCTGGCCATACTGGGTCATGCTGCACGGGCAGACGGCCGGAGACCGCGCCGCGGGCGGCGTCGACGAGGGCGAGGCGGGCGGTGATGCGTTTGCCGACCGACTCGCGCTGGGCTTCGAACCCCTGGGCGACGGCCATGACGATCTCCAGGCCGTGCTGGCCGACCCGGCCGGCGTCCGCGGCCCGGGCGATGGGCAGCACCGGGTCGGAGTCCCACACCGCCACCTCCACCAGGTCGCCGGTCACGCGCAAGTCCAGCAGCACCGGACCGGGAGCGTACTTACGGGCGTTGGTGACCAGCTCGCTGACCACCAGCTGGGTGAGGTCCAGGGCTCGTTGCAAAATGGGCAGGCCGTGCTCGGCCTGCACGCGGCTGAGGAAACCGGCCGCCAGGTGGCGGGCCTGGGCGATGTCCGTGCCGTCCCCCTCCAAGGCCACGGTGATCTGTAGGGCGCGCTCGTACGGCGCGGTGCCGTCCAGCCCACAAACGCTGATTCCATCGGTAGTCTTCGCTCCCCCTGATGTCATCGTCCACGCATACCCCCGCAATTGCGGGAAACGCCGCATGCTCTGATGTCGGCTCGGCCACAGTCGGGCATCGCCCGTGGCATGCGGGGTAGCGCGTCCGGATGGCGGACTCCAGCGGAGTGGCCCTGTCCACGGTGATGGACCGGCACGCAAGAGACACATCGTGGTCGATGCCCTTGGGCTGCCGGTGATGATCACGGTGACAGCCGCTGGCACCACCGACCGCGACGCGGCCCGCGAATTTCTCTGGCACCTGCGGGCCATGCAGCCCCAGATCACCCAGATTTGGGCCGACTTGGCCTACGCCGGACGGCTCACCGCCTGGTCCGAGGACTTTCTGAACATCATCCTGACGACACGCCGGACCACCCACAGAGGCCGCCCTCAGCCCAAGTGGACGAAGGAGTCGTGTGAACGACGGGTGCGGCCACCGGGACAGGAATTCGCCGGTGGCCGCGCCTGGTCCTGGTGAGGCGATCGCCTCACCAGGCAGGATTTCTTGTTATTCGCAGCCGGTGACCTCTATCTGCGAACCCAATGGCTCGGTGATGTCGACGCGTACCTTGTTCGACTTGGCGCAGTCGAGGCTGACACCGCCAGCCGTAACGGAGGCGGGGCCGGTGCTGGTGACCTCAACCGTCGTGGCGGTGAGGTTGATTTCTGTCGTCGTATTGCCCTTGGTGTCCACGGTCACGGACTCGCCACCTACTTTGATGGTCAGGTCGCACTGGCCCCTGCTGAAATCCTTGAAGGTGAGCGTCGCCGTGTTGATTTCGAAGCTGTTCGGGCCGCTGCCCATGCAGGCAATACTGACGCTGACGCCCAGGAGGCTCGTGATGTCGGTGTTGCAGGTGCCCCTCTGGTCGTTGAAGATCAGTGTGGTGCCGTTGACGCCGGGTTTGTCATGGCCGTCGCACCGGATCTGAATGGTGACCACCTGACCGTCGACCGTCACGTTGCAGTTGATCCGCACGGTGGCGTCATCGCTGACGTCGACGCATCCCGTGGGCAGCGGATCGGCGGTGGTGGTGGCCGAGGCGGTGGCCGGGAAGACCATCAGCCCCACCACCAGCACTACGGCTGACAGCAGTGCGCGTATCAGGTGGCGTGGTGTCTGCATGAACAGCTCCTTCGGTCGGGACCGGGTGCGGTACAGCAGTGCAGAGTGCGAACGGTCGCCGCGCGAGTCAGCGCGCGTCGCCCGGCCACCGGCCGACATCGAGCAATCCGGTCGGGAATACGTAACCGGCGGCTGCACTGGGACAGGAGCAAGGTCGCGGACCCACTGCAGAACGGACGTGTTGCCACACGCCTGCCGGCCATAGGGGCCATCACCCGCACACCCGTCACTCAGCGCAGCAGTTATATCGCGCTGCGCATCGGAACGGCAGGGCGGAAACCGGCCGCGCGGTCTCTGGCCCCACAGACAGACGGCACACCGCCAGATGTGAGCGGTGCGCTCAGACCGAGCGACCGATCCGGTCAGTCATGCTGAGAACGAGAGGTGCCAAGCAGGTACGGAGAGGTCACTGACACGACCAGGCGGCGCCCTGGAAGGTCGTCGGCCCGAACCGGGCGGCGCCGTCGAAGGCCGCCGCCGTGAATCTGGCGTAGCCGAGGCGGGGCTGTCCGGTGGCGGGGTTACGAAGGGCGTTGAGAAGGCGTTGAGGAGGGGTTCGGTGGAGAGAGGAACCGCCCTTCTGAAGATCTGCCCGGCTCCACGAGGTGTGTTCGGAGGGGTAGACCTGCAAGTGGTCTGTACCGGAGAGATCATCGCCCCACGGGTGGTGTGCGCCCCGGGCCGAGGGCCCGTCGGCGGGTGGGTCTGGAGGTAGGTGGTCCAGTCGGTTCCTGTTCGGCGGCGCCACTGCTGCGCGGTAATGACGCGCATGTCGAGAAGCGGGGCAAGTACGGCGGGCGGCACGTGTTGGGCGAGCTGGAGGAGCGCGGTCGCGCGCGAAGGCGAATCTCACGTCAACCTCGCCGCCGCCTGGTCCCCGCGCCGCGTCCGCGGCGGAAACGGCACGGGCGACTGCGGCCGGGGCGGCGCCGCGAAGGCCACGTCCCCCGGCATCGTTCCCCGGCGGCTGGCCCCGGCCCCGATCAGGGGCCTGCCTGCCGGATACACTGCGCCGTGGGGCAAACATTCCTCTGCCCGTTCCGTGCCGGGCCGCCAGCAGGCGGCTTGATGTGAAGGAGTCCGAGCGTGGATGCCCCGCATGCAGTGGGCAGGGCCGGCCCGGCGATGTCCAGGAGGGCCGCGTTGGAGGTGAGCCCGTTGCCCGGTCGTTCCGGGATACGTGCCTGTGGTGAGATCAGCGTTCTCACCCGTCCGTCCTGGGAGCAGGCCCTGTCGGAGCTGGCCCGGAGGCACGCGGACGTGTCGTATGTGGAGCTGTCCGACGTGGTGTTCGTCGACGTGGCCGGGGTGACGGCTCTCGCCGTCACCGCCATGAACCTGCCCGACGGAAAGGTCGTGATCGAGCATCCCCCGCCGCAGCTGACCAGGGTCTTGCAGATGTTCTGGCCGGGCCAGCGCCGCATCGAGGTGGCGCCGCGATGAGCACAGTGACCACCCATGAAGCGTTCGTGCATCCGGCCCTCTTCTACCGCACCGAACAGGAGTACACGCAGCGGACGGTGGCGTTCCTGCGGGCGGGCCTGGCCCATGGCGAGCCGGTGGCCGTCGCGGTGCCCGGCCCCAACCTGGAGCTGATCAAGGCCGGGCTGGGCGCGGACGCCGAAGGCATCGTCTTCCTGGACATGACCGAGGTGGGCCGCAATCCGGGGCGGATCATCCCCAAGGTGCTGCGCGGCTTCGCCGACGCCCACCCCGAGGGAAGGGTGCGGATCATCGGCGAGCCGATCTGGGCAGGCCGGTCCGAGGTGGAGTACCCGGCGTGCGCGCAGCACGAGGCGCTGATCAACGCCGCGTTCGAGGGCAGGGCGGTGACGATTCTGTGCCCGTACGACGAGACGCGCCTGGACGAGACGGTGATCGCCGACGCGAAGGTCACCCATCCGATCCTCATCAGCGGCGACGGCCGCGAGTCGGTCAGCGACGCCTACGACTGGGAAGCGGTTGTCGACCGGTACAACGAGGCGCTGCCCCCCGCCCCGGACGCCTCGGTCTTCCCCTTCGAAGAGAAGGAGCTTCCCGCGGTCCGGATTTTCGCCGTCAATGAGGCCGTGCGGCTGGGCCTGGCCGGGGAGCGACTGCTGGATGCTGAGCTGGCGGTCGCGGAGCTGACGACCAACAGCGTGGTCCACGGCGGCGGTGGCGGGACGCTGGCCATCTGGGCCGAGCAGGGACAGCTGGTGTGTCAGGTCGGCGACAAGGGCCGGCTGACCGATCCGCTGGCCGGCCGCCGCCCGCCGGGACACGCGCAGCTGGGCGGCCGTGGCTTGATGCTGGTCCACTATGTGTCCGACCTGGTGCGCGTGCACACCGGTGAGACCGGCACGACCGTCCGCTTCTACCTCAGCCGGTAACCCGCATGCGGAGGCGGCCGCCCTGTTCGGGGTGGCCGCCTCCCTTGTGCTTTTCACCTCGCAGCGGTCACCCATCCTGGGCGCCGGGGCACCGGCAAGGAACGTGGAGGCCATGTCACCAGCAGGAAACGCGGTCAGGCGGAGTGACCGCCGCGGGCAGCGGCCGGCGCTGAGCGCGGCGGGCGAAGCCTCCCGGCTGAAGGCGGTAGCCCGCTACGACATCCTCGACATCCCGCCCGACGGCGCGTTCGACCGAGTCGCGGCGATGGCTGCCCGGCTGTTTCAGGTGCCGGTGGCGAGTGTGGCGATCGCGGATGAGGACCGGATCTGGTTCAAGGCGGGCCGGAGCAGATTCCAGCGAGTGAATCTTCTTCGGCCGTGGTGCTGCTGGGGCACTTCGACCTGCATCCCGCGGAGTCAGCCACAGCGTACCGCCGTGGACACAAGGCCGTTCTCACAGGCAGCGGCCTCTTCCACCGTCGCCCGCACCTTCAGGACCGTGTCCACTCCGGTGAGTTGAAGGAGCCGTCGCACCTGCTGCGTCGGCGCTGCCACGCGAAGGTCGGCCGCGTGGTGGGTGAGGATCAGCAGGTTGAGCAGCGTCGCGCACAACCAGCCGCGCCAGCGGTGAGGGAGGGGCCGTTGCGACCTCCCCAGGTGTTACGGCCCCTCCCAGCCTGTACGCGACTACCCGCCCGGACCGGCCTCACTCCCACCCTTCGGCCAGGTGGAGCCCGCCAGCGCCGCAGGTGGCCGTCGCCGGCGAGTTCGTGGCCGACTTCTCCCTGGAAGTACCCGCAGGCCACCGGGCCGCCGCTGACCGCACCCCGTGGAACAGTCGGCCGACACCGGGGAAGGGCAGGCGCATCAGGTGCTGATCAGTTGCGCACAGCCCGTGCCGACCGTCGTCCGACGGCACTGCGAGGCACCGACAGCGCCGGCGCCGTACAGCGCGCCACGACATCGGTGATGCAGGACCCGGGTGATGCGGAACAGGATCGTCCCTGTGTGGGCGACCAGGTCATGGTCCCGTAACCATCAGCTCCGGGGCGATTCCGCCCACCAGTGGGACCTTCGGCAGAGGCACCTCGACTCGCCGGCGGATCGCTCCGCTGTCCAGGTCCAGGCCCGCCAGGTTGCCCGACGGGTCCGCGTAGTACGCCCTCCGGTGAGCCGGGTCCACCGCTGCCGCGGACGGCAGCTCGCGCCTTTCCGTGCGGTTTGGTCCCAGTTGTGCAGAAGGTCCCGGATGACACGGTCCAGTTGATCGGCGTCGACGTAACGTCCTCGACGAGGCATCCGTACGCTCCGCGCGGGCAAGCAGGCCTCGACCATGACCCACTCCCCCGTCGCTTGCCGTGCCCGGCTCGGCATGTACGCGGACGGACGGGTGCTGCCGGGCTCACTCACGGCAGGCAGGGAACGGACATGACTGGCTCTTTCCTCAGGGTCCGGGCGGCAGGCCCTTGCGCAGTTGCCGGTGGGCACCGGCCTGGACGGCGTGGTGTGACTGTACGGGCGTCTCAGGCGGCACACGTCCGGAGACGAGACGAGTATCGCCGCCCGTCGTTTGGGGAGGCCGAGATGAGCAGATGGGCCGCGCGGCCGTCTGCTCGGCACAGCTAGCCTGCGCGGATGGAGTGGAATCAGCGGGCCGCCGGCGTGATCGTCGGCTCAGCGGTGGGTGACGCGCTGGGTGGCCCCTTCGAGTTCGGTCCCCCGGGAGCGTTCTCGGCGCGGTTTCCCGTGCCTGGTGCCGGGGGTGAGATGTGCGGAGGCGGTGGTTGGGACCCCGGCGAGGCGACCGACGACACGCAGATGGCCGTTCTGGTCGCGGAGTCGCTGCTGGAGCGGGGCGGACTGGATCTGCCGGACATCTTCGCCCGCTTCCAGCGGTGGGCAGTGTCGGCACCGAAGGACATCGGCCTGCAGACCGAAGACGTCCTGACCAACGGCATGCCCTGGGACCTCGCCGCCGCGATCCATTTCCAGGTCAATCAACGAGCCGCGGGAAACGGCTCATTGATGCGGGCGTCGACCTCCGCGGTCCACTTCGCGGCCGGCGGCCAAGAAGCCACCATGGACGCGGCCCGCCGGATCGCTGCCCTGACCCACGGTGACCGGGCGGCTTGGGAAGGCACCGCGATCTTCCACGAACTCATCCGCGTCGCGTTCGAGGACACCGACCCCCTCACCGCGCTCCCGACCATCCTGGCTCATGTCCACCCCGACCACCGCGGTCGCTACGCCACCGTCCTCGCACCCGACTGGCACCCCGATCAGGCGACCGAGTTCAACGGTGCCGTCTGGCCCTGCCTGGGCTCCGCCGTCTGGGCTCTACGTACTACCGCTTGCTTCGAGGACGCAATACGCGCGGCGATCGACCTCGGCGGTGACACGGACACCGTCGCCGCGGTGACCGGGGGCCTCGCGGGGGCGTACTACGGGCTCGACGCCATCCCCGCCCGCTGGACCCAGCCGCTCCATGTCCCCCTCCCCGGATTCGACGCACGGGTGCTGCGCCTGGCGGATCTGATCCACCTCGCACACCGCCTCGGGGGCTGAGACCGGGTGCCGCTCCGCGATGGCACTCACCACGAACTTCACCCCTCGGCCGTCCGCCGCCCGATCTCCCGCAAGAAGCCGCAGAGCACATCAAGTCGCTCCCGCCCCTGCCTTCGCCGTCCTGATGAACCTGGTACCGGCCATCGCCGCCCTGGCCGGATTCCTCGTCCTCGACCAGGTGCGGCCCGCCCCGCAGGCGGTGGCCGTCGCGCCGCTCGTCGCGGTCGGTATCGGCGCGGTGCGCGCGCACGTGGCGCGGCGGCGCGGGTGTGACCCGGGGGCGGATGGCCCGGCCGCCGGGGCCCGCTTTAAGGTGTGGGGTCGCCGCGTGCGCGGTGTAGCAGGAGAGTGGAGGACCGGTGTCAGAACAGGCCGCGGTACGGCCCGTGGAGCAGACCGGCGCCGAGCAGCGCAAGCAACGGCTGCGGCGGCGCATGGAGCGACTGATCGGCATCGCCGCCACCGAGGGCAATCTGGTGACCCCGCTGCGCAACGGCGACGAGATCTTCCCCGCGATGCTCGGCGCCGTCCGGGCGGCCCGGCACACCATCGACATGATGACCTTCGTCTACTGGCGCGGCGACATCGCCCGCCAGTTCGCCGAGGCGCTCGCCGAGCGGGCCCGGGCCGGCGTAAGGGTGCGGCTGCTGCTGGACGGCTTCGGCGCCCGCCAGATAGAGCGGCACCTCCTGGACGAGATGGACGCGGCGGGGGTGCAGGTCGCCTGGTTCCGCAAGCCGGCCTGGGTGTCGCCGTTCAAGCAGAACCACCGCTGCCACCGCAAGGCCCTGATCATCGACGAGCACACCGCGTTCACCGGCGGCGTCGGCATCGCGGAGGAGTGGTGCGGCGACGCCCGCCACGCCGGCGAGTGGCGCGACACCCACGTCGAGGTGCGGGGACCGGCCGTGGACGGCATAGCCGCCGCCTTCGCGCAGAACTGGGCCGAGTGCCACGACGAGCTGTACGACGACCGGGACCGCTTCACCGGCCACGACCCGCACGGTGACGCGATCGTCCAGGTCGTGCGCGGCTCGGCCAGCATCGGCTGGCAGGACATGCAGACGCTCATCCGCCTCATGCTGACTTCCGCCGAGGAGCGCTTCCGCCTGGCCACCGCCTACTTCGCGCCCGACCGGTACTTCATCGACCTGCTGCGCGCCACCGCCCGCCGGGGCGTCGAGGTGGAGATCCTGCTGCCCGGCCCGCACACCGACCAGCGCGCCTGCCGGCTCGCCGGACAGGCCCACTACACCGAACTGCTGGACGCGGGCGTGCAGGTCCGGCAGTTCCAGCCGACGATGATGCACGCCAAGATCATCACCGTGGACGGGGTGGCGTCCCTGATCGGCTCCACCAACTTCAACCGCCGCTCCATGGACCACGACGAGGAGGTCATGCTCGCCGTGCTCGACGAAACGTTCACCGCCACTCTGGACCGCCACTACGACGAGGACGTCGCCCGCAGCGTCACCATCGACCTGGGCCGCTGGAAGCGCCGGGCCGCCCTCCAGCGGGCGGCGGAGCTGGCCGTGACGCCCGTCCGCCGCTTCCTCTGACCGCCCCCCCGGCGACCGGCCTACGCCGGGGCGCCCAGGGACCAGCCGGAGACGTCGCTCACCCGGCCGCGCCACAGCGACGACGTGGGCGCCCCCGGCGCGGACAGGAACGTGACGTCGATCAGGTGCGCGAAGTCGTGCAGGCCGCCGGAGCCGTCAGGCTCGAGGGCGTTCTGCACGGCGCGGGGCAACAGGACGACCTGCTCGGCGTGGTCCTGGTCGCCGACGGCCCGCGCGACGACCTCCTCCCACCGCTCCGCCCAGATCCGGCTCGCGACGAGGCTGCCGCTGACGATGCCGCCCACGGTCGTCAGGGTCACGGCGACGGCGGCGCCGGGCTGGGCCTCCACCAGCCGCAGCAGCATCTCCAGGTGCGCGTCGGCCGCCAGGGCACCGGGCCCCGACTCCCGTCGCCCCGCGCCGTTGCGGTCCTGCGCGCTCATGCGCTTCCTCCCGGTGGTCCGTCCTCCTGGCCGGGGTGGGTCCCCGGGCCGTCGTGGTCACCGGCCAGCGGGGTGGGAGAGAGGTCGGCGGGTTCCTCGCCGGGCTCCAGCAGGGTGTCGGCGGAGCCGACGATCAGCGGGTCCGGCTTGCCCACGGCGGCGTGGTCCTTGGCCGGGTAGTCGCAGCGGTCGAGCAGGCTGCGCATCGCTTCCAGCCGACCACGCCGCTTGTCGTTGTTCTTCACCACCGTCCAGGGGGCGTGCGGGGTGTCCGTGGCGCGGAACATCTCGACCTTGGCGGTCGTGTACTCGTCCCAGCGGTCCAGCGAGGCCAGGTCCGTCGGCGACAGCTTCCAGCGGCGTACCGGGTCGACCTGGCGGATGGCGAACCGGGTGCGCTGCTCGGCCCGGGAGACGGAGAACCAGAACTTCACCAGCAGGATGCCGTCGTCGGTCAGCATGCGCTCGAACATCGGCGCCTGCCTCAGGAACCGCTGGTGCTCCTCGTCCGTGCAGAAGCCCATGACCCGCTCGACGCCCGCCCGGTTGTACCAGGAGCGGTCGAAGAAGACGATCTCCCCGCAGGCGGGCAGATGCGCCACGTAACGCTGGAAGTACCACTGGCCCGCTTCCCGCTCGGTGGGTTTCTCCAGCGCCACCACGCGGGCACCGCGCGGGTTCAGCCGCTCGGTGAACCGCTGGATGGTGCCGCCCTTGCCGGCCGCGTCCCGGCCCTCGCAGAGCACGACGACCCGCTGACCGGTGTCCTTCACCCAGCGCTGCATCTTCAGCAGCTCGATCTGCAGGACCCGCTTCTGCCGCTCGTACTCGGCCCTGCGCACCTTGTGGTCGTAGGGGTGGTTCTCCCGCCAGGTCTCGATGGGGGTGCCGTCGGCGTTGAGCAGGATCGGCTTCTCCGGCCGCCACTCGTTCACCGCCAGGCCGTCGAGAAGCTCGTCCTCGGACACGTCTGCTCCCTCCTCTCCCGGTGGTCAGAACCGCAGGTGCCGGCGCGCCCGCCGGCCGGCGGAGCCACTGCGGCCCACGGCACGCGAACTGGAGCTGAAGGGCTTGCTCAGCAGGCGCCCCAGCGGGCCGGGGGCCTTGGAGCCGGTGCGCGAACCGGCTCCGAGCGCGCGCTGGGCGCCGTTCTGCGGGTGCCGGGACAGCCGGGGAAGCAGGAAGGCGAGCACGGCCAGGACGACACAGGCGCCTATCACGCCGACGATCATCACGGGGAACTCCTGAGGTCTCGACAGTGGAACCGGACACGGATGCGCACCGCGCACCCGCTGTGAACCGCGTGCCCACTCGCGCCGTGAACAGTCGCCCGCTCCGGCCGGAGACCGAAGCCATGGCATGAGGGGGCGGGTGGGCCGGTTCATCGACCGGCACGGCCGGAACCGGCCGCCTGCGTGTCCTTCCGGCGGTGCTTCGGCCGGAAGGACAGGCCGGCGGTGCACTGCGCCGGGTTCCAGGCGCTGCGTAAGTCACCAGCGCTGGTGCTCGGGGCGGCGGACGCCGGGAACGCGGCGGACGTCATGTGCGGCGAAGACGACGCCACGTCGGACGCTGCGGACTCCAGCGGCTCACCGGCACCTCTGGCACTACTGGCAGCACGTCCGCCGGCTGATCAGCCGCGTCGAGGCGGACCTGGCACCTGGTCGGATCGTCAGGGGTCGTAAGGGTCGTCGTAGAGGCTGAGCAGGAGGTCTTCCTCGTTGTCGGGGTCGAGGGTCAGGGAGAGGGCCTGCCGGACGGGTTGTTCGGCCCAGACCGTTTTGCCCTGGGTGCGGTAGCGGGCTCCCCAGGCGTGGGAGAAGCGGGCGACGAGGAACAGGCCACGTCCGCCTTCCTCGGAGGTTCCGGCGCGGCGGATGCGCGGTGAGGAGTTGCTGTGGTCGGTGACCTCGCAGACGAGGGACTCGCCGCGCAGCAGACGTACCTGGACGGGGCCTTTGCCGCCGTAGCGGACGGCGTTGGTGACCAGTTCGCTGACGATGAGTGCCGTGCCGTGGGTGAGGTGCGCCAGTCCCCACCGGGTGAGCTGGCGGTCGACGAGTGCGCGGGCCTCGCGGACCGCGGAGGGCTCGGGCGGCAGTTCCCACTGGGCCACCCGGTCCCCGGCCAGCTCGTGGGTGCGGGCGAGGAGCAGGGCGATGTCGTCGTGCGGGCCGTCGGGGGCGAGGGCGGCGGTGATGTCGTCGCAGGCGCGTTCCAGGGACGGCTCGCGGCGGCCGAGCGTGGTGAGCAGGGTGTTGAGCCGGTCGCCGGGTGTGGACTGCCGTCCGCGGGAGGTGACCAGGCCGTCGGTGTACAGGGCGAGGACGCTGCCCGGGGGGATGTCCACGTCGGCGGATGCGTGGGGGACGAAACGGCCAAGGCCGAGCGGGGGGCCGGCCGGCAGGTCCAGGAGCCGGGTGGTGCCGTCCGGGGTGGTGAGGGCGGGCGGCGGATGGCCTGCGCGGGCGGCGGTGCACTGCCGCGAGACCGGGTCGTAGACGGCGTACAGGCAGGTGGCTCCGCTGGCCGAGTCCTCGGCGTCGCCGTCCGGGGAGAACCTGCTGACCAGGTCGTCGAGGCGGGCGAGCACCTCCTCGGGCGGGAGGTCGAGGTCGGCGAGGGTGCGCACGGCTGTGCGGAGCCGGCCCATGGTCGCGGCGGCGTGCAGGCCGTGGCCGACCACGTCCCCCACGACCAGGGCCACTCGGGCGCTGGAGAGCGGTATCACGTCGTACCAGTCGCCGCCGACGCCGGTGCGGTCGTCGGCGGGGAGGTAACGGGAGGCGACCTCCACGGCGAGGGAGGGGGTGAGGTCGCCGGGGAGGAGGCTGCGCTGGAGCGTGAGGGAGGCGACGCGTTCGCGGGTGTAGCGGCAGCCGTTGTCCACGCAGGTCGCTGCCCGTGTGGTCAGTTCCTCGGCGAGCGCGATGTCGTCCTCTTCGAAGGGGTGGTCGTGTGCGGCCCGGTAGAAGGTCGCCAGGCCGAGGACGCGGTCGCCGTAGCGCAGCGGAACGGCCAGCAGCCAGTGTTCTCCGGGGCCGAGGTGGCGTGCCGCGGCGGTGGGGGCGTCGTCGGGCGCGGTGTCGGAGGGTTCGCCGAGCACCGGTTCCAGCACCGTGCGGCCGTGGGCGAGGCAGCGGGCCTGCGGGGTCTGCGGGGGGAAGGTGAATGTCTGGCCGGTTCCGAAGCGGCCGTCGGCCGGGCCCGGGGCCGCGGGGAGGGCGCCGTGGGCGGCCGTGCGCAGCAGGAGGGTCCGGGGCGGTGGGGGGCCGGCTTGCGGTTCTGTGCCCCGGACGACTCCGTCGATCAGGTCAACGGTCACCAGGTCGGCCAGTTGCGGGGCCAGGGTGGAGGCGAACACCTCGGTGATGCGGCGGACGTCGAGGGTTTCGACGAGCCGGGCACCGGTCTCGTTGAGCAGGGACAGCCGCTGCCGGGCGGCGACGGCCAGTTTGCCGACGCCGGGCTCCCCGACCAGCAGGAGCCATCGGTCGGCCTGGCTGACGGGTTCGCGCGGGGTGGCGGGTGGCGGTGCGGGACGGTTCGGGGGTGTCGCCGTCAGTGGCAGGGCGTCGCGGTCGGTGACCGGATGGTGCCGTGCGCCCGCGGACAGGCTGACTTCGATGGCGACGCCGTAGGCCTCTCCGTGGTGCACGGTCCGTCGGCGCAGCAGTGCCGAGCCGCCGCCGTGCAGCGGCACCTCCACGAGGGTGGCACCTTCGGAGGAGATCATTTCGGTGGCTTTGTGCAGGAGTGTCGCGCGGTCGTCGGGCTTGAGCGTGCGCAGCGGCTCCTCTGTCGTCGTCAGGGCTCCGGAGCGCATGTGCAGGAGGGTGCCGGCGGGCCGGTCCGGTTCCCGGGCGGCGAGGAACTCACTGGCCAGCGCGCGTTCACGGGCTGTGCTGAGTTCGAGCAGGCGGTGTTCCACCTGGTTGACGGCGTCCTCGAGCACCACGGCCATGCGGGGGTGGGCGGCCTCTCGGGGTATGGAGAGGTTGAGTACGGCTTCGACTCCGCCGCTCATGGGGTCTCGCACCGGGGCCGCCATGCAGACCAGGACCTGGAAGCTGTGGAAGAAGTGTTCCTGGCCGACCACGACGAACGGGGCCCGGGTGCTGAGCGCCATGCTGATGCTGTTGGTGCCGATGTGGCGCTCCGCGCAGCTCGCGCCCAGGACAAGTGAGGCGTCGTCCATGAGGGACAGCTGTGTGGTGTCTCCGCGGCGGGCCACGATTCTGCCCTGGGCGTCGGTGACGAGGATGGCGACGGGGACGCCTGCCAGGCGGTCGTTCAGCTGGTCCAGAGCTGGAGTGCAGGCCCGTAGCAGCCGGGTGTCCGGGTCCATGTCCTGTTCGAGGGGGATGAACAGCTCCTGCTGGCTCACGCCGAGGGTCCGCGACCGCCGCCAGGAGGCGAGGATCGCTTCCCTGACTTCCTCGTCCGTCGGTTCGCGGCCGTGGTGGAGGAAGAGTTCGTGGGCCCGGGCTATCTTGCGGGCACCGCTCCACGGATCGGTCATGGGCCCGTCCTGGGCGCTAGTCGTTGAGGGGCGGGGCACGGTGGGTGGGCTGGGGTGGCTGCCTCCGGTTCGCGGGCCTGTCCGGCATGTGCACACAACAGTGACGGTGATTCCATCGTACGGGCTTGGCCGAGTTTTACCGCTCTGCTGTGCTGGTTTGCCCGGTCCGGCTCCCCGTCCTCAGCGAGGTCGCCTCTCCCCCGCAGCGGGCCGGCTGCGCTTGATCGGGCTCGGCCGGGCCCGGCCACGGTTGGTTGCAGGTCGGCTCCGGCTGCTCCGGCTTGAGAGATCTTGCAAGCGTTGCGGGCGGGCCAGGGGCACACGGACGCCCTGCGGATGACGGGCCGGCCTCCGCTCTTCCTCGTGGCGCGACCACTCGGCAAGGCCTGAATCCGGCTCCGCAGGGGAGAAGATAGCCCGAGGCCCGTACGCCGCTCGCGCGTCCGTGGACCCGTGGACAGGCAGCACCGGCCCTGCCGCCGACCACCACACGAGGAGGCACCCGCCCGATGGGGACCGCCGTGCACGTCCCTCAGACCCGGGACATGATCGGGGAGGAACTCTCCGGCGACGAGGCGCTGACCGCGCTGCGGCACTACGGAGGGGTACGCCTGCTCGTCGACTCGTTCTCGCGGTTCCGGTACGCCGACGGGTTCACCAACGCCCGCGCTCTGGGCTTCCAGGTGGTCCTCGGCATGGTCCCGTTCACCTTCGCACTCGTCGGACTCGCCACGACGGTGCACACCGAGAGCGTGGGGCGCATCATCGAGCTGACCCTCGGCCGGATCGTCCCCGGCGCCAGCGCGGACGTGGTCGAGGAGGCGCTGGCCGGGACGCGGCGTACGGGCCACGCGAGTCTGTGGAGCACGCTCGCCCTGTGGCTCGGCCTGGCCTTCGCCGTCCTCAACCTGACCTCGGCGATGGGCCAGGTGGAGCGGGGCGCCAACCGCATCTACGGCATCGAACGCGACCGGCCGTTCGCCAAGAAGTACGGCCGCTCGCTGCTGCTCGCGTTCGCGGCGGGCGTCCCGATGGTGCTCGGGTTCCTCGTCCTCGTCGCCGGAGACGCCATCGGCGAGGCGGTCGTGGAGACGTTCGCCTGGTCCCGGCACTGGCTCGGCTGGTGGCAGTGGGTGGAGATTCCGCTGGGCATCACACTCGCCTGGGTGGCCTCCGCCGTGATCTTCCGGTGGTCTCCGCGGCGTGTTCAGCCCGGTTACACCTGGCTCGCGTTCGGCTCGGCGGTGCACCTGGTCCTGTGGATCTGCGCGACATGGCTGCTCGCCCTGTACGT
Organism: Streptomyces sp. NPDC051207; assembly: GCF_040682395.1. NCBI lineage: Bacteria > Bacillati > Actinomycetota > Actinomycetes > Kitasatosporales > Streptomycetaceae > Streptomyces > Streptomyces sp. NPDC051207. The sequence continues at coordinate 47,470 of NZ_JBFBAX010000011.1, forward strand.
CGCCGAGAGCGGCTCCTTCGGGGCGGTCTACGGACCGCTCACGGCGTTCGTCGCCCTGCTGCTGTGGGCCAACCTGACGGGGGTCGCGCTCTTCCTGGGCATCGCGTTCGCCGCACAACTGGAAGCGGCCCGCGCCGGCATCACGTCAGCCGTGGAGCCCGACCCCGGCCCGGGGGCGTAAAAAGAACAGTGCCTGCCCGGGCGTTGGCTGACGTGCAGGGTCGCCAAGGGCGGGCTCGCCGCTGAACGACGGAGGCGAACACGGTCCGCTGCGGCCGCCGAAGCGGTCACCGCGTAGCTGCAGGACGGTCACAGGACCGCGCCGACCACTGTCGGGATGACGACCAGTCAGGAACTTCTCCCCGGCCAGGTATGCGATGCCGTTCTCCGGGGACATGAACAGCACCAGCACCGACCACAGGCTCCCCACGGAGAAGCCGATGTGCTCAGAGAGCATCGACGGGATCAGGTTCCGGCGTGCGATGCGCCTGCTGCCCGCCTCCCAGGCGGCGTCGCCCTCCGGGTTCCGGTTCCCGGTGCGGCGGCCGCGGCCCTCCGGCTGGGGGCCTGTGCGTTGTGCAGCCGCCCGCTGCTCGAGGGAGCACCGCACAGCGGGTGCGTGTCCGTGGGTGGGCATCGGCGGCACGGCTCCCCGCGGGGCGCCGGAGGCGGGAGCGTGAAGGCGAGCCGAAGCTCGCGCGGAGGGCCGGAAAGTGGCCTGATCTCCTGGGCTCGTGAGGACCGTGGACGAGCCGATGGCCCTCGAGTGGTCCGCCCGCGCGTGGACACTCTGGTCCACCCGCCCGTCCAGGCCCGGAGGGGACTCCCCGCTCGGCGTCGGACAGTCGCTGATGAGCGGAGTTTCCCTTTTTGCATGTATGGGCTTCGTGTGCCGGAGGTCAGACTTTCTCGAAATTCCACTGAAGGCCGTCTCACTTGACAAACTCGTCCGGAGTCACCTTGAGGCGCCTTGAACTGCAGTAATGTCAATAATATTTTGAAGGGCGCCGAGGAGACAGCCCACTACGGAAGCGGAGGCCACTCGATGCAGAGAGCCCGATCGGTCGGGCCGTCGCGGCGTGCACCGTCGCGCGGCGGAGCGCGGCGATTACGGATGCCGCTTCCGCGCGGAGGAATGTCACGCCCGAGCTGCCCACGCCGACTTCCTTCCGCGGCATGTCACCGCCGTGACGTCGACCTCGCCACCGACCGTGCGTCCGGACCGGCGGGGCCGGACACCCGGGAGAAAGCGAGTGAATGCCGACCGATCCGCCGGCTGCGTTTTCACCCAGGGCGAAACGGGTGGAAGATGAGGACGTTCCCGATGGCAGCAGATATTGATTTTTGGTTCAACTACTCATGCCCGTTGAGTTTCCTCACGCGCCGGCTGCTCCTCCGGGCGGCTCAGGAGTCGGGCGCACGGATCCGATCGCACCCCTTCGAGCATCGGCCCGGCATACGGAATGCCGTTTTCTCCCAGCGGGTATGGGAGCACACCGTCCTGCCCCTGGCCGCAAGGCTCGACGTTCCCATGGGCGAAGCGCCGCCGATGTCGGCGACCGACACCCGGCCGGCCTCGCGGGGATACCGGTACGCGCGCGACCGCAAACGCGGGGAGGCCTACAGCGACCAGGTCTTCTCCGCCCATTTCCAGGAACAGGCCGGCATAGGAGACCCTGCGGTGCTGGAGCAGCTCGCGGGCCGCGCGGGCCTCGACCCCGGCGAGTTCCGCGCGGCGCTGGCGGCACGGGAACGAACGGAGCACCCTCGGCCGACCCCTGAGGAGGGGAAGATCCCGGTCACCCTGACGCCGACGATCGTCAGCGGGCACCTCCGCATCGAGGGAGTGCCGACGGCCGAGCAGTTCCACCGGCTCCTGCAAGGCGCCGGGAGCGGACGGCTCTCACGCCCCGGAGGGAATGTCAGGCCCTCCGGCCGGTCGGCCGCGTCTGACCGGGCGGTCTGCGGACGGCAGGACAGAACTGTCGTCGAGGTGGTCGAGTGCGGTCTCCACTAGCCGGGCGAGGTTTTCGGTGACTCCCTCGGGCAGGCGGCGGAGCAGGCGCGCGCGTGCGGCCGTCGCCGACTGCGCCACCAGGCCCGCCAGCCGGGCGCCCTCCTCCGTCAGGTTGACCCAGGAACTGCGCCCGTCGTGCAGGTTCGCCTCCCGGTTGACGTACCCGGCCGCCGCGAGGCGGTGCACGATGTTGCTGGTGCCACCCGACGACAGCCCGCAGCCGACGGTGAGTCCGGTCGGGCTGAGACGCTGCTCCGGGGCGGCGTACAGGGCCAGCAGCACGTCAGCGTCGATCCGGGCCAGGCCGGCCGCGTCGGCGGCATCGGCGGTTGCGGCGTCCAGCAACCGGGCCAGGCGGATGACGTGCCGTGCCAGCCGGTCCGGCATGCCGGGGCGCTCCCACGGAGCCGAGTCGGTCACGGCCTCCCCCCTGGACGGCGACGCTTCAGCTCCGTCACCTTTTGCCCGTTTTATTTCTTTTTCCTGACCCATGAGACATCCAGCACTGCGCACCTCTTCAGTCGCTCTCCTAGAGACAGAAGAATGCTTCCTCGGACTTTTCATGTTTTTTCGCGCTCCCGAACGTTCGACTGCGCACATTGCGTGGTGCCCCGAAGGAATCCGCACGGAGGGGAAGCGTTTGCGGTGCCCTCGGGCGCCGCCCTGCACGTCGCGTACGAGCATGCTGTCCGCCGATGAGCGGCGGTGAGCCGAGAGAGTGCTACCTGCCACCGGGGGTCTTCAAGCGCGCCCGTGCACACAATGACCGATTTGACTCGCTGGTCGGTACGAATCTTTCCGGAGCGCGACGCCCAGGGGCGGCCGGCCGGCACCCCGATCCGGATGCCCAGGTGGGCAACTGTGCGCGACATGCAGTTGCCCACCACCCACACCCAGTCCTGCCCAGCCCGACCATCCCGCCGCCGGGACCGGATCACCAGGAGGATACTGACGTGACCGCCACATCCGTACCATTGGATGGATTCAAGGAAGAGTTCGGAAGACCGCGGGAACGACACCTCAGCACGGTGCACGTGTTACCCGTCGACATACTGCGCGCGGCCGACTCGCCGCGATCCGCCCCCGAGGACACCGAGCACTTACGGGTGTTGGCGATGGCCGAGGAGGCTCTGCCGCCCATCATCGTGCACCGTCCCACCATGCGGGTCATCGACGGTATGCACCGGTTGCGGGCGGCCGTCCTGCGAGGCCGAACCAGTATCGAGGCGCGGTTCTTCGACGGCAGCGAGGAGGACGCCTTCGTCCTGGCCGTGGAGTCCAACACGGCCCACGGGCTTCCGCTGAAGCTCGCGGAACGCTCCGCCGCCGCCCTGCGCATCCTGACCTCGCATCCGCATTGGTCGGACCGGGCGATCGCCACCGTGACGGGGCTGTCCGCGCAGAAGGTGAGTTCGCTGCGGCGCAACCTGCGAGCGGATTCGGTGCCGGCCGGCGCGCGGGTCGGCCGGGACGGGCGGGTGCGTCCCCTGAGCACCGCCCAGGCCCGCAGGGAGGCGAGCCGCCTGCTGTCGTCCTTCCCCGAGATGTCCCTGCGGCAGATCGCCAGGCGGACCAAGCTGTCCCCGGGCACCGTCCGGGACGTGCGCGACCGGATGCAGCGGGGCGAGGACATCGTCCCCCGGCGTCAGCAAAAGCTCGCGTCCGCGCTTCGAGGGGCCGTGCCGTGCGGGACCGAGCCGGGTCATTCCGTCGTCGTCCGGTCCCCTGTCGACCCTCCGGCCGAGGTCGCTCCGGGCCCCCGCGTCGGGCCCGAGGCCGCGCGGTCCGGGCCCGCGCCGGACCCGGTCGACCTCTACCGCAGGCTCTGCCGGGACCCGGCCCTGCGGCAGAGCGAGGCGGGACGCCAGCTGCTGCGCCTGCTCAGCCCTCTTCTGATGTCGTCCGACGAGTGGAGCGCCCTCGTCGGCGCGGTGCCCGCACACCGCGCCGGCGTCGTCGCCGACCTGGCACTCGAGTGCTCGCGCGCCTGGCGGTCGCTCGCCGACCGGGTCAGGGAACAGGGCTCCTGAGAGGCGGCACCGGTAAGGGCCCCGAGCGGCGGGAGCCTCGCTGTTTCCGGGCCCTTACCGCCCAGTTCCTCACCGCGCCGCCCGGCACCCCGCTCAGTACTGGACGGAGCGCAGCCGGGGCCCGTACGGAGCGGCGTCCAGCCAGCGGCCCGCCCGCGGCCACAGGGGTGCCACGGCCGCCGCCGCCCGCTGCGCCACGCGCTGCCCCGGCCGCCGGGCCAGCAGGTGGTCCAGGGCGGCGCCCGCGGCCCGCACATTGCGTTCCGCGGCCTCCCGCCTGCGCCGTGCGTACTCCCCGGTGTTGCCCTCCTGCACGGCGCGGGCGGCTTCCACTGCGTCGGTGATCCCCGAGTTCATCCCGCGTGCTCCGAAGGGCGGCAGCAGGTGGGCTGCCTCGCCGGCCAGCAGGACGCGCCCGGTGGCGTCGGTGAAGCTGCTCGCGATCCGCCGCTGGAAGCGGTAGACCGACACCCATGTGACGCGCGCGTCCGGCACCTGGGGCAGGACCCCGGGCAGCCATCGGGCCGGGTCCCCGGCGATCCGCCGCGCGTCGTCGCCGGGACGGCACTGCACATCCACGCGCCAGCCGCCGCGGAAGGGGAGCAACAGCACGTTGCGACGGTCCGCCGCCGGGTGACGGTAGTGGAAGACGCGCTCGGCCGGAGCCGGTTGCGGCCCTTCGGCGACGTCGACGACGACGAACTCGGTGGCCTCGGTGGAGCCCTCCAGGCTCACACCCACCTGCTCACGAACCGGTGACCGGGCCCCGTCCGCGGCGATGACGTACGAGGCGTCGTACGCGGCACCGGAGGCGGTGCGCACCCGCACCCGGTGGTCACGGCGCGGCGAGACCGAGACCACCGCGTCCCCCCAGACGGACACCACGCCCGCCCGGTCGCATGCTTCGCGCAGCAGATCCTCCACCACGGTCTGCGGCAGGCTGGTGAAGGGCGGGGAGACGGAGGCGCCGTAGCTGCGGGCGTACACCTGCCGGCCGCCCCACAGAGTGCGCTTGGTGGTCCACACCAGTCCCCGCGCCGCGACGGCCTCTCCCAGCCCCGGGCTGATGCCCGACAGCCGGTCCAGAGTCGCCCGGTGTACGAAGAGGGCGCGGCTTCCGGGGCGGGCCTCCCCGCGCGGGCGGGCCTCCAGCAGGACGGTCTCCAGGCCCTGTGCTGCGGCCGCGAGTGCGGCGCTCAGGCCCACCGGACCCGCGCCCACCACCACGACAGCGGTCACGACGCGCACCCGAGCGGGACGCGGACGGTGCGCGCGGAGGAGACGACGGCCGGGTTGAACAGCTCCTCGATGTACAGAGGCGCCTCGTCCACCAGTGACAGCAGGTAGGAGCGCCGTACGGAGAAGGCGGTGGGTGAGGAGCCCGGCCAGGGCGCAAGGGCGATGTCCAGCGGCACCCGGCGTGGCGCGGCGCGCTGCACCGCCGCGGAGATCCCGAGCGGGACGATGCGCCCGGTGACCGCCCCGGCCAGGCGGGGGTCGCCGGGCAACCGCCCGGCCACCAGGTTCCGGGACACCACCAGGCCGCGTGGGCCGATGAGTTCGCTGCGGCGGATCACGTACGGCTCGTTCGCGTGCGGTTCGGGCAACCGGCGCGGCGCGCAGGGGGCAGCACCGGACGGGGGCCGCGGCGCGACGGCCACGCGCTGCGCCGTGACACGCAGGCGGAGCGTGCAGCGCAGGCGCTCCTGCAGGAGTTCCGTGGTCGGCCCGGTCAGGCGCAGCAGGCGGCGGGTGAAGACGTCGGTGAACTCCTCCGCCGACACGCTCCGCGGTGGGGCACCGCCCACGGAAGCAGGGGGGACGGGTGCCGTGGCCGACTGTGCGGCCACGGCACCCGGAGCCCGACCGGGAAAGGTCACGACGAGGACGAGGGCGTGTGGTTGCCCGGTACCAGTCGCTGGGTGATCGCGAGCCGGTTGTAGCTGTTGATCGTCACGACGATCCAGATCAGCTGGGCCAGTTGCTCCTCGCCGAAGACCTTCAGGGAACGCTCGTAGACCTCGTCCGGCACCTGGCCGTCGTGAACCAGGGTCACGGCCTCGGCCAGTTCCAGGGCCGCACGCTCGCGCTCGGAGAAGAAGGGCGTCTCCCGCCAGGCGTTCAGCGCGTAGATGCGCTGCTCGGTCTCGCCGGCGTTGCGGGCGTCGATGCTGTGCATGTCGATGCAGAAGGCACAGCCGTTGATCTGGGAGGCGCGGATGTACACCAGGTAGCGCAGGGCTGTCTCCAGCCCGGCTTCCTCGGCTGCCTTGTCGGCAGCGGCGTACAGACGGCCCATGGTGGCGTAGGTGGCGGAGGAGAGCTTACCGAGGTCCAGGCGTGCACTGATCTTGGTGGTCATGGATCCAACGCTAGGAGACCCGAGGGCGGGTGCACCACCGTGCAACAAGACAGGTGGACACACGAATCCCCGCCGCGCACGGCTGCTCAGCGGCGGTGTGCACGGCCACTCGGGGGCGCTTGACAGCCCAGATACCTCACTGAAAAGTTAAATCGCGCGCCGAGAGGGCGGCGATCCCGTGCCGCCTATCTCTGTGCCCTTTTGCAACGTTTACATTTCATCCATCGCGGCCTCATGTGTCCTCGCAACACGCCTGCCAGTCGCTGCGCGTGACATGGCGTCACCGCAGGGCCCACGAATCCCGCTCCGCCGGACGTCCGCACCACCACGACCGGCGGACCACGGCGTTCGGTTCCGGGGGAACGCTCCTCCCGGAGCTGGACGTCGGCATGCTCCAGAGGCTGACTGACGAACGGTTTGGACGGATATGACCGAACTGACACACGTCCCAGCGCAGGACGGCGAACTGCCGAAGCCCACCGAGTACCTGCATGACATCCTGCGCTGGCACTTCGACCCCGCGACCGGCTCACCCTTCTGGCTGGCCAAGGCCAAGACCTTGGACTTCGATCCGCTCACCGACATCGCCGAGATCTCCGACCTGCGCCGCTTTCCGGACGTCAGCGACGATCTGCGCACGGTCCCCGTCGAGGATCTGATTCCCGCGGGTCTGAGGGGCGAGAGCTTCGAGGTGTTCGAGTCCGGCGGCACCGTCGGCGCCCCCAAGCGGGTCATCGACAGCACCGCCCGCATCAAGAACATCGACTGGGTCAGCACTGTCCTGGCGGAGCACGGCTTCCCCGAGCACGGACACTGGCTGCACGTCGGCCCGACCGGTCCCCACGCAGTCGGCCGTAGCGTGCGCCGCCTGGCTCAGCTGCGCGACGGCATGTGCTTCACTCTGGACTTCGATCCTCGCTGGGTGAAGCGGCTGATCGGCTCCGGCCGCACGGAACTGGCCGGCGAGTACCGCGAATACCTGCTGGACCAGATGGAACTCATCGTCAACACCCAGAACATCGCGGTCCTTTTCATCACCCCGCCGGTACTGGAGGCGGTGTGCGCGCGCTCCAGCCTGTACGAGCGCCTGGCGCACTCGCTCAAGGGCCTCCTGTGGGCGGGCACCAGCATCAGCCCCGAGACGCTGCACCAGATCGAGGAAACCTTCTTCCCCGACACCACGGTCGCCGCCATCTACGGCAACACCATGATGGGCGTCGCCCCGCAGCGCCCTCGCGAGGCGAGCGACACCCACCCCTGTGTCTTCCGGCCCTACGTCCCGCAGTCGATCGTCGAGCTCCTGGACCCGGAGACGGGCGAACCGGTTGACTACGGCGAACGGGGCCAGGTTCTCGTCCACCAGATGAGCCGGGACCTCTTCCTCCCCAACCTGCTGGAGCGCGACACCGCCATCCGCGTCCGGCCGGCCACCGGGGACAGCGTCGACGGCCTCGCCGACATCGCACCCCTGCGCAGTGCCGACGCTCCCAAGGTCGTCGAAGGGGTCTACTGATGTCCGACGTGCCACCCGTCATCGGTCCCGTCATCGGCGGCCGCGCCACCGACAGCCGCGACCGCGCCGAGCTGACCGCTGTCGACGACACGCCGCTGGCCACGGTCGGGCTGGCCCCGCGGCTGCTCGCCCAGGCCGCCCTCAACCGCGTCCGGGCCGCCGCGGACGGCTCCGCCCCGCCGCCGGAGCTGTTCGCCACCGCCGGAAAGCTGTTCGCCACCGCGGAGTTGAACGGCGAGACGCCCGAGGAGTACCGGCGCCGGGTCGTCATGGCAACCGGTACCCCGGCCGGGGCCATCACCCGCGCCATCGACGGCATCCGCAACTCGTTGAGCATGGTCGAGCGGCTCAACCGGGCCGAACTGCCCGCACCCTTCGAGGTGCCCGGCCACACCACCTGCTGGGTGCCGCGCGGTTCGTCGCTCACCGCCGTCGTCCCCAACAACCACCCCGAGCCCAACGTCACCTGGGTCCGCGCCCTCTCCATGGGCGTCAGCGTGCTCGTCCGGCCAGGAAGCAAGGATCCCTTCACCCCCCGTCGGCTCCTGGCCGCCCTGCTGGCCGCGGGGCTGGACCCGGACAAAGCGGCGTTCCTGCCCGGCGGGCACGACATGGGCGAGCACCTGCTGGCCCAGACGGACCTGGGCCTGGTCTACGGCGGTCCGGCCGCCGCGGCCCGCTACGCCGGCCGGGGTGACGTCCTGGTCCGCGGGCCCGGCCGGAGCAAGGCACTTGTCGGATCCGGCGCCGCACAGGACGACGGCCTCCTCGACGACCTGGTGCGGTGGATCGCCGACGACGGCGGGGTACGCTGCAACAACATCTCCCTGGTTCTCACCAGCGGCCCCGTCGAACCGCTCGCCGAGGCGCTCGCCGAACGGCTCGGGGCCCTGCCGGTGCTGCCGGTCCTGGACGAGCGCGCCACACTGCCGGCCACCAGCCGCGCCAACGGGGAGGCCATGGCGGAGTACCTCGCCGAACTGACCGCCAAGGCGACCGACCACAGCAGCGCTCGCTACGGCGGATCACCGATCGCCGACCCCGGCGACGGCACCGCGGTCCTGCGGCCCCTGGTCGTGTCCGTGGACAGGCCCGACGCCGCCCCGGCGGGCACCGAACTCGGTTTCCCCTTCGTCGTGGTGGCTCCCTGGAACCAGGAGGACGGCACCGGCCCGCTGCGCGACTCCCTGGTCGTGAGTCTGCTCGACGAGCACGCCTTGCTGGCACCGCGGGTCCTGCGCGAGCCGTCGGTCCGCAAGGTGGTCACCGGCCGGGTCGCACCCTGGGCGGGCCTCCCCGAAACACCGCACGACGGCAGCCTCGCCCAGTTCCTGCTCGAGCCCAAAGGACTGGTCACGGCAGAGGCAGAGAGCTGACATCCACCGACGGTCCTGCGGTCGACCGTCGCGCCGACGGAGAGAGGAATCGTGACCCTCACCACATCCTCGTACCAGGTCAGTCCCATATCCGAACCCGCCCCGGGCATCCGCGTCCCGCCCGTCACGGACTGGCGCAGCCTGCCGGCCGAGCAACAGCCGGTGTGGCCCGATCCCGCCCTGCTGGAACAAGTCCAGGACCAACTGACCCTCCAGCCCCCTCTGACCGCGCCCGCCGACGTCCGCCGGCTCGGTTCAGCGCTCGCCCACGCCGGAGCGGGCCGGGCCTTCCTGCTTCAGGCCGGCGACTGCGCCGAGCCCACGGGAACGGCCGGGGTCGCCGCGGTCCGCGGCAAGCACCGGATCATCAGCCAGATGGCCGAGATCATCAGCAACCACACCGACCTGCCCACCGTCACCGTGGGACGCATCGCCGGGCAGCACGCCAAACCGCGGTCGGTGGCGCAGGAGACCGTCGGCGACCGCACCCTGCCGGTCTACCGCGGCGACCTGGTCAACGACGCCGCGCCACACCCCGAGGCCAGGGTTCCCGACCCCCGCCGGATGCTGACCGCCTACCGCACCGCCCGAGCGGTCATCAACGAACTTCACCTCATCGCCCACGAGACGGTGTCCGGACTGCTCCCCCACACCTGGGAGGAAGACGCGGTGCACGCCGCCGTCCCCACCCGCCCGTACGACGGCACGCTCCGCTCGGTGATCAGGAATTACGGCCGCACCGTCAAGGTGAACGGCTCCTGGCGCCGGACCGGCCTGTGGACCAGTCACGAGGCACTGGTGCTGGACTACGAGCAGACGCTGGTGCGGCGCGACCCGCACACCGGAGAGCACTACCTCCTCTCCACTCACCTGCCCTGGATCGGCGACCGCACCCGGCGCCTGGACGGGGCGCACGTCGCCTTCCTGACCCAGATCGCCAACCCGGTGGCCTGCAAGGTGGGGCCGGGCATCACCCCCGAGGACCTCACCGAACTCTGCGGACGCCTCGACCCCCACCGCAGGCCCGGCCGGCTCACTCTCATCAGCCGCTTCGGCGCCGGCCTGATCCGGGAGCGGCTGCCGGTGCTCTCCCGCGCCGTACGCGCCGCCGGCCACGACGTGCTGTGGGTCTGCGACCCCATGCACGGCAACACCTTCAAGGCTTCGAACGGCGTGAAGACCCGGCGGATGAGCGACATCCACGCCGAGATCACCGCGTTCTTCGAGGTGATGACCGATGCCGGGCACTGGCCGGGCGGCATCCACCTGGAAATCGCCGGCGACCACGTCACCGAGTGCCTCGGAGCCGGCGGCCCCGCCGCGGAGGAGGGGCTCACCCGCGCCTACCGCACCCTGTGCGATCCCCGTCTGAACGACACCCAGGCACTGCTGACGATCCGGAAGGTTGCCGAACTCATCGCGCGGGGCTGACCGCCTCCGCCCGCTCCATGCCGGCCTGACTCTCCAGAAAGCCGTGTAGTGAGAACTCTGCTGATCGACAACTACGACTCGTACACCTACAACATCTACCAGCTCATCGCGGAGGTGAACGGCGTCGAACCGACCGTCGTCACCAACGACTCCCCCGAGGCAGCCGACATCGACCTGTCCGCCTTCGACTGCGTCACGATATCGCCCGGCCCCGGCCATCCCGGCCGCTCCAAGGACTTCGGGGTCTCCGCCCGCATCCTGGAGACCGCCGACATCCCCGTCCTCGGGGTCTGCCTGGGCCACCAGGGCATCGGCCACGCCGAGGGCGCCCGGATCGTGCCCGCCCCCGAGCCCCGGCACGGCTTCCTCACCCGTGTCAAGCACGACGGCCAGGGCATCTTCGAAGGGCTTCCGCAGGACTTCACGGCCGTGCGCTATCACTCCCTCCACGTGGCCGAGCCACTGCCCGACACCCTTGTCGCCACGGCATGGGCGGAGGACGGCGTCGTCATGGGGCTGCGCCACCGCGACCGGCCCATTTGGGGAGTGCAGTTCCACCCCGAGTCCATCTGCACCGAGCACGGCCGCCTGATGATGGCCAATCTGCGGGACTTCGCCCTCACCCACCGCAAGAACCGGCGGAGGCCGGCGGTCACCGTCTCCGCCGGCCCGGCAACCAGGCCCGAGCCCGTCGCCGAGGAACCCGTCATACCCCCCGTCGCAGAGGAACCCGTCATGTCCGGCGGGCCCGCCGCCGGCTTCCGCGCCCATTTACGCACCCTGGAGACGGCCGTCGACACCGAGGCGGTCTTCACCCACCTGTACGCCCCGTCGGCCCACTCCTTCTGGCTGGACAGCGCGCACGTCGAGCCGGGCCGGTCCCGTTTCTCCTTCCTCGGTGACGCCACGGGACCCCTGGCCGAGTTCGTCCGCTACCGCGTCGGGGACGGCCAGGTGGAGGTCACGCGCACCGGGGAGGCCCCGGTGCGGGTCCCGGGCACGATCTTCGACTACCTCCAAAAGCAGCTGCACCGCCGCCGCACCGACGTCCCCGACGTGCCGTTCGACTTCACCGGCGGCTACGTCGGCTACTTCGGATACGAGCTCAAGGGCGACCTCGGCTCGTCGAACAAGCACACCTCGCCCACCGCCGACGCCGCCTGGATCTTCGCCGACCGGGTCATCGTCGTGGACCATCTCGAGGACATCACCTACCTGCTGGCCCTCAGTGACGGCAGTCCCGCCGTCGAGGCGGAGGTCCGCAGCTGGATGGACGCCACCGCCGCCCGGGTCCTGTCGCTGCCGCCGTCCGAACCGCCCGCCGAGGCAGGCGGCACCCCCGCCGAGCCCTGGCTGACCCACGGCCGCGAGGAGTACCGGGCGCGCATCGCGGAGATCGACCGGAAGCTGCGGTCCGGCGAGAGTTACGAGGTGTGCCTGACCACCTCGGCCTGGCTGCCCGCCGACGGCGACGGCTACGACTACTACCGGGCCCTGCGGCACGCCAACCCCGCGCCGTACGCCGCCTACCTCCGGCTGGGCGACGACGTGGAGGTCGCCAGTTCCTCACCCGAGCGGTTCCTCACCATCGATCGCTCCGGCATGGTGGAGACCAAGCCCATCAAGGGCACGGTTCCCCGCAGCGCGGACCCCGCCGAGGACGACAGGCTGCGCGCCTCGCTGGCCTCCAGCCCCAAGACCCGCGCCGAGAACCTGATGATCGTCGACCTGCTCCGCAACGACCTGGGGCGGGTGTGCGAGGTCGGCAGTGTCCACGTACCGCGGCTCATGGCCACCGAGACCTACGCCACGGTTCACCAACTGGTGTCCACCATCCGCGGCCGACTGCGTCCGGGGACCGATGCCGTCGACGCCGTCCGGGCCTGCTTCCCCGGCGGTTCGATGACCGGCGCTCCGAAGCTGCGCACGATGGAGATCATCGACGAGCTGGAGACCGAGGCCCGCGGTGTGTACTCCGGGTCGATCGGCCTGCTCTCCACCAACGGCACGGCGGACCTCAACATCGTCATCCGCACTGCCGTCAGGGTCGGCGACCGGTGGCGGATCGGTGCCGGCGGTGCGATCGTCCTCGACTCCGACGCGGACGACGAGTTCGACGAGATGGTCCTCAAGGCGTCCGCTCCGCTGCGGGCCTACCGCCGCCAGAAAGTCACCGCCGTATGACCGGCCGGGTCCGGCCGCCCAGACGCCCCCGGGGCGGGACTCCGGCCTGTGAACCGACAGGAGCACAGCCCACATGAACATGGCCGAAGCCCTCGCGGCCACCGCCGCCGAGAGAGGATGGGCGGACCGTCCCGCCTACCACGAGCAGGACCGGACCGTCACCCACGGGCAGATCCACGATCTCGCCGCCCGCGCCGCGGGCGTCCTCGCCGAGCACGGCGTCACCACCGGCCGCCGGGTCGTGATCGCCATGCCCGACTCCATCGCCTGGGTGGTCTCCTTCCTCGCAGCCGCCCGGCTAGGCGCCACGGCCGTGCTGCTCAACCCGAACCTGACCGAGGAGAACCACCGCTACCTCGCCGAGGACAGCCGGGCCGTCCTGGCCCTGAGCGACGAGGCGATCGCCGGCCACTTCCCCGACACCGCCCACCTCACGGGCGGGCGGCTGCTGGAACTGGCCGAGCGCCGGGCGCCCGCTGCCGCGGCGCAGGTGGACGCCGGCCATCCGCTCTACATCCAGTACACCTCCGGCACCACCGGACGCCCCAAAGGCGTGCTCCACCGCCAGCGGGACCTGGAGACCTACTACACCGGGGCCGGCGCCCAAGTGCTCGGCGTCGGCGCCGACGACGTCTGCTTCTCGGTGTCCAAACTGTTCTTCGCCTACGGTCTGGGCAACTCGCTGGCGTTCCCGCTGTACTCGGGGTGCTCCGCGGTCCTGTGGCCCGGCCCACCGCGGCCCGCACGGATCGCCGAACTCGTCGCCCGCCACCGCGTCACGTATCTGTACGCGGTGCCGTCCGCCTACGCGAACCTGCTGGCCGAGACCGCCCCGGAGGACTTCCGCAGCGTCCGCGCGGCCGTCACCGCCGGCGAACGGCTGGGAGCCGACCTCGCCGAACGGGCCACCGACTTCCTCGGAGCCCCGCTGTACGACCAGCTCGGCTCCACCGAGGCGGGGCACGCCATCGCCACCAACGGCCCCCTGTTCCACGTCCCCGGGACCGTAGGGCGCCCGGCGCCGGGCTTCGCCGCGGAGGTCCGCTCCCCCTCCGGCCGGCCGCAGCCCGACGGCGAGCCCGGTGAGCTGTGGGTGCGCGGTCCCACGGTCACGTCCGGGTACCTCGGGCTGCCCGAGGAAACCGCGAAGATCCTCGTCGACGGCTGGCTGAACACGCGCGACCGTGCCCTGCGCAATCCCGACGGCACTCTGGTGCACCTCGGCCGCACCGACGACCTGGAGATGGTCGGCGGCATCACCTTCTCGCCCGTCGAGGTCGAGCGGGTCATCGCCCGCCACCCTGCGGTCCGCGACATCGTGGTGGCCGCGGTCGGCGACGAGCGCGGCGCCACCAAACTGCGCGCCTTCGTCGTCCCCGGGCAGACCGTCACGGATCCGGACCTCCTGGAGAAGGAGATCCTCACCCTGGCCCGCGCCCATCTGGCCCCCTACAAGGTGCCGCGCAGCGTGAAGTTCGTCCCGGCCCTGCCGCGCACCGACACCGGCAAGCTCCGGCGCTTCCTCGTACGCCGGGGCTCCTGGTGACAACCGACCTCTGATCCACCGTGCAGAAAGCAGCCGACACATGATCCTGCCCGCCCGCCTTCCGGACCTGGCTTTCTACCTCGGCCAGATGTGGCAGAAGGCGGCCGAGAAGCACCCGGCCGTCCCTGTCACCCTCGATGTCCCGCTCGCCACCCTCCCGCATCTTGGCACCTCCTTCACCTACGCCGCCCTGGCCGACGTGGTGGACGACCTCGCGGCCCGGCTGTGGGAGCTGGGGGTCCGGCCCGCCGAACGCGTGGCCGTGCACAAGAGCGACAACTTCGACATCACCCTGCTGGCCTGCGCGGTGGCCAGGGCCGGCGCGGTCCCGGTCATGGTCTCGGCCGCGCTCCCCGGGGACATCGTGGAGCAGTTGCTGCGCCGCCTGGACCAGCCCTGGCTGATCACCGACGCCGAGAAGCTCACCGGCCCAATGGACGGCGTCCCGGTGAAGAGCCTGACCCGGCGCACCCTACTGGCCGGAACCAGGTCCTACGAGGATCTGCCCCTTCTCAGCGAACTGGAAGGGGTGGCCCGGCGCCCCTCCGTCCAACTGCACCCCTCACAGCCGGCGCTGATCACCCACACCTCGGGCACCACCGGCGTCTCCAAGCTGATGGTCCACAACGCGCAGGCACTCTTCCACCGTCTGCTGCCGCAGCAGATCATCGCCTGGCCGATCCGGAAGAAGGAGACGGTCGCGCTGTGCATGTCCTTCGTGCACTCGCGCTTCTTCCACTCCCTGGGCGTCTTCCTCAACTACGGCAATCCGCTGGTCATCCTCGCCGACCCGGCTCCGGAGAAGATCGCGCCGATCTTCCGGCGGCACCGCCCCGGCCTGGTCGAGACCCACCCGAACAACTTCATCCAGTGGGAGGATCTCGTCGACGCCCCCGGTGCGCCGCTGTCCAGCGTCCGGTACTACAGCAGCACCTTCGATGCCATCCACCCGCGCACCATCCAGCGGCTGCTGGCCGCCTCCCGGCGCCCCCGGCCGCTCCTGGTCCAGCTCTACGGCCAGAGCGAGACCGGCCCGATCTCGGGTGCCTGGTACACCAGGAAGACCGCCGCGCGGAACGACGGCCGCGACGTCGGGTACGTCCTGCCGGGCTTCATCAAGCTGCGCGTCGTCGACGAGAGCGGCAGGCCCGTCCCCAAGGGCAGGTCCGGCCATCTCGAACTGCGCGGCCGTGGCCGCATCATGACCTATCTCGGCGAGCACGAACGCTTCCTGAACAACTTCAACGACGGCTGGTGGCGGCTGGGGGACATGGGTCGCCTCGGCAGGTTCCGCAAGCTGCACCTGATCGACCGGGAGATCGACCAGATCGGTGACATCGACAGCAACCTGGAGCTGGAGGACATCCTGATGTCCCGCCTGGAGGAGCTGCTGGAAGTGATCATCGTGGCGGGGCCCGACAACGAGCCGGTTCCGGTCGTGTGCACCCGGGGCGACGCGCCACTCGATTCCGAGCGCTGGGCCAAGGCCACCGCCGACCTCCCGGCCCTGGCCGAGCCGGTGCAGTGGCCCTTTGACGAGGTGCCGCGCACCTCCACCTGGAAGGTCCGCCGGGTCGAGATCACTCGCATGTTCCACGAGAAGCGGGCGAAGAACACCTCCGACGCCGGACCCGCCGACTGAGCGACTCGCCCGGACCAGACCCAGGACAGAACCGAGGAAGGGAACCATGCCTCACACTCCCTCCGGCCGAGGGCCTCATCCGGTGCTGGTCATCGGCGCGGGACCGGTCGGGCTCACCGCAGCGCTGGCCCTGCGCAGCCACGACCTGCCCGTGACCGTCCTGGAGGCGGAACCCGAGGATCGGGTCCGACCCGGCAGCCGCGCGCTGTTCGTGCACCGCGAGTCGCTCGAACTGCTCGGCCGCATCCGCCCCGGCCTGGACCGCACGCTGATCCGCAACGGCGTGACCTGGCCCACCCGGCGCACCGTCTACCGCACCAGAGAGGTCTTCGCCCGCACCTACCAGCAAGGGCCCGCGGACGAGGCGAGGATTCCGCCGTTCACCAGCCTCCGGCAGGTCGAGACCGAGAGGCATCTGATGGCCGCCTGCCGCGAGGCCGGTGTCGTCTTCCAGTGGGAGGCTCGGGTCACCGCGGTGGAGACCGACCCGAACGAGGCCCGGGTGATCACCGCGGACGGCGCCGTGCGGCACGCCCAGTACGTCATCGGCGCCGACGGGGCACGCTCCGCGGTGCGCCGGTCCCAGGGCATCACGATGTCGGGCGACCGCTCCGAGGCCTTTCACGTCGTTGTCGACGTCGAGGAAGACCCGGACGACCCGCTGCCGCTGGAGCGGGTGTTCACCTACGAGCACCCCGCCCTGGGCGGGCGCAGCGTCATGCGGGTCCCCTTCGCCGGCGGTTTCCAGCTGGACCTGCAGTGCAAGGACGGCGACCGCCCGGAGGACTGGGCCGACGATGCCGCGGCCCGCGGCTGGGTGGCCAAGGTGGTCGGCGACCGGTACGCCGACCGGCTGCTGTGGGTGTCCCGTTACCACTTCCTGCACGTCGTCGCCGACACCTTCACCGACCCCGATCACCGCGTGCTGCTGGTGGGGGAGGCTTCCCACCTCTTCCCGCCCTTCGGCGCACGGGGCATGAACAGCGGGATCGCCGATTCGGTCGCCGCTGCCGAGGCCGTCGCTCATGCCCTCGCCGAGCCCGCCGAGCGGGTCCGCTTCATCGAGGGGTTCGCTCACACGCGCAGGGAGGCCGCCCGGTTCAACAGCGAGGCAGCCCGTACCGCTCTGGCCCATCTGCGCCCCCGACGGCGCGTCACCCGGCTGCGGCAGGCCACCGGGGCGGCGCTCTCCGCGGTCGTGCCGTCGTGCGGGGAGTGGCTGGAGCGGGCCCCCTACGGCCCGCGCACCGGGGCCCCGACCAACAGGCAGGGGCGGTACTGACGTGCACGCTGCCGACAGTGAACGTCTTCTCGCCTGGGACGACAGGACCGGCCTTGTGCCCGGGCCCGCGACGGCTGCCGCTGACGGCCTGCTCGCGGCCGACTCCTGGCTGGTCGAGGACGGGCGTGTGCGCGGCCTGGAGCGGCATGCCGCGAGGTTTTCCCGGGCGTGCGGACAGGCGGCGCCGCACCTCGGCGGTGTGGAGCGCTTCTGGCGGCACGCCGTCGCCGAACTGCCCCGCTCCGGCGCATGGTTCCCCCGGGTGGAGCTGCGCACCGGAAACACCCTCGGGCTGCGGCTGCGCCCCGCTCCGACACGGCAGCAGACCATCCGCGCCATGATCTGGGACCGTCCGGACCCGCGGGTCGTGCCCGGCCGCAAGGGTCCGGATCTGCACCGGCTGGCCCAGCTGAAGGCGCGGGCCGTGGCGGCCGGCGCCGACGACGCCCTCATGACCGCCCCGGACGGCCGGCTCACCGAGTCGACCACCGCGAGCCTCCTGTGGTGGGAGGAGGACGTCCTGTGCACGCCCGACGCGCCGGGGGACCTCCTCCCCGGCGTCACGACGGCACTGATCACCGAGGAGGCCCGCAAGCGCGGCATCACGGTCCGGGTCCGCCGGGTGACCCCGGCGGACCTGGACGGGCGCGAGGCCTGGCTCGTCAACGCCCTGCACGGGATCAGACCGGTGGCGGAGTGGGTCGGGACGGACCTGCGGCCCGGCCCGGCCGTACGTGCCCCGCACTGGCGGCGCGTACTGGACTCACTCGCGTTGCCGCTGCCGAGCCCGGAACGACGTTCCCTGCCCGCCGTCTGACCGTGCCCGCACGTCCGCCCTCCGGCCCTCCGCCCTTCCCGTCCGCATCCGTTGACCGTTTCCAACCCCATAGGGAGATGCACATATGTTGAAGCGCCGTACGTTACTCAGCGCCGCCGGTCTCGCCGCCGCGGCAGGTGTCCTCGCCCCCGCGGGCCGGGCCGGCGCCCGCCCCGGCCACACCCGGTGGGACCGGCTGGAAGCCAGCCTGACCGGTGACCTGGTCCTCCCGGGGGACACCGAATACGACAGGGCCCGGCAACTGGCCAGTTCGCGTTTCGACAACATCCACCCCCAGGCGGTCGTCTACGCCGAAACCTCCCGAGACGTCGCCGTCACGCTGCAGTTCGCCCAGGACCACGGCATACACACCGCCGTGCGCAGCGGCGGCCACAGCTACGGCGGCTGGTCCACCACAGAGGGCCTGGTCGTCAACCTCACACGCATGCACCACGTCGAACCCGCTTCCGGCTGTGTCCGCCTCGGCCCCGGTGCGCAGTCGGTGGACATCGTGAAGGCACTGAACCCGTACGGAATGTCGGTGCCCGGGGGGTTCTGCCCCACCGTCTCTCCGGGTGGCTTCATCACCGGTGGCGGTACCGGCTGGCACTACCGCAAGTACGGCCCGGCTTCCGACCGGCTGCTCTCCGCCCGGGTCGTCCTCGCCGACGGGCGCGTGATCGAGGCGTCCGAGCGTGAGCACCCCGACATGCTGTGGGCGCTCAAGGGAGGCGGCGGCGGCAACTTCGGGGTGGTCACCGAATTCCGGATGCGGCCCACCCCCGTCACCAGGGTCGTCCACTACACGCTGACGTGGACCTGGGACGACGCCCAAAAGGCCGTGCCGGGCTATCTCGCCTGGGTCGAGTCCGCCTCCGCGGACCTGGCCTGCGGAGCGCTGGTGCGGCTGCCCGACGCGAGCCCCGGCACTGTGCCGGTGATCGTCGTCAGCGGCGTGCACTTCGGCACCGCGGAGCAGCTGGACGCCGAACTCGGGGAGCTGATCTCCCTGGTGGGGAAGGCGCCGGCCACACGGGTGGCGCAGGAAATGTCGTACGAGCGGGCGATGATGAGGGTGTTCGGGTGCGAGGACAAGACCGCTGACGCCTGTCACCTGACCGGCAGCAACCCCGAGGCCACGCTGCCGCGGCAGGCCTACGTCCTCAACCGGGGCCGCATGTTCGACCGTGCCCTGACCCAGACCGGTGTCGACCGGATGCTCGCCGCCTTCGACGCCGATCGCCGGGCCGGGCAGAACCGCGTCATCAGCCTGCTGGGACTGGGGAAGAACGCCAATCTGCCGTCCGTCGGCAGTACGGCCTGGCCGCACCGCGACGCGCTCTACAGCGCGACCCTGACGGTCAGCCTTGCCTCGCCGACTCCGGCTCCCGAGGACAGCCATGCGGCGCAGAGCTGGCTCGACGGCCTGTTCGACGCCGTCGACCCGTACTCCAACGGCCGCTCCTACGTCAACTTCCCCGACACCCGGCTGGAGGACTACGCCAGTGCCTACTACGGCCCCAACCTCGACCGTCTGAGCCGGATCAAGCGCGCGTACGACCCGAACGGCTTCTTCACCTTCCCTCAGGCCATCCCCGCCTGAGAACACCCCCTGTTCCGGACGGCGGTGGGGCGGTCCCTTCCACGTCGTGCCATGTGATCGGCTGAAGGGCCGCCCCCGTGGCCGGTCGACGTGGACGCCCCGCCCGTCGGCAGGCGGCATGCTCTGTCCGCCCCGCCGCCGTCCGGTTCACACACTCCTGCCCAGCCCGCGCTGACGGCCGACGGCGCGCAACGGCGACGGGCGTGCGCTCCGGCGGTCGCTGCGTGGAGCGTACAGGCGTCGCGTGTGACCGGGTTGTGAGGTTTTGTGGAGGGCGGTTGAAACGTCTGGCGCATGTGCGAGATGGCGAGTGGGCCATGTCTTCCAGTGGAAGGTGACCGGTCCGCGGAAGGCGGGCCCGAATACATGACGAATGTGGAAGGCCCCTCACGATCAGCGCAGGGCCTCGGTGGCGACTTCTACGATGTTCATCCCGGGGCCGGGCCCGATGTGGAGACGCTGGCGGTGCTGGGCGATGTGTGCGGCAAAGGGCTGGAGGCCGCGGTCCTCACCGGAAAGATCCGTCGCACCTGCGGTTGACAAGCGCCGGCCACCCGGCCCCGCTGATCGTACGCAGCGACGGCACAGTGCAGGAGGCGGCGACCTCCGGCACGTTGATCGGTGCTCTGGCCGACATCAAATCGACAACTGCCGAGGTGGATCTCACACCGGGAGAAACGTGTTTGCTGTTCACCGACGGCGTCACCGAGGCCTGGGGTGGACCGCTGGGAGACGTGATGTTCGGCGAGGCACGACTCAAGACCGCGCTGGCCGAATGCGCCGGCATGCCCGCCGAGGCCATCGTGGAGCGGGTGCAGATGCTCGTCGCCGAATGGATCGGCGGCAATCGGCACGACGACATCGCGGTCATGGCGATCACCGCCCCTCGCACCACGCACCTGACAGCCGTCGACGGACACACCGCGGGCAGGTACCCGCATGACCGGTACCACCGCCGTCAGGGACGACGGCGCGTTGCCGGCACGCGCCCGTGAAGAGCTGTGGCAGGCAGTGTGCGACCGTGACGAGTACGCCGCCGACCGGAGCGTCTTCACCGCCTTGGACGACGGCGCAAGCGCGGAGGACGTCCTGCTGGACGTCATCGCAGCCGTGCAGCACCAGGTGGGCCTGGAGTGGGCAGCGAATCGGTTCACCGTCGCCCAGGAACACGCCGCCACCGCGATTCACGACCGGATCATCGCCGCCGTGGCCCACCGCGCACCCGCCACCAGCCCCCCCCCCGGCACGGCGGCCACGGTGGTCGTGGCATGCGTGGACGGTGAGTGGCACGCCCTGCCGGCCCGGCTGCTGGCCGAAGTCCTGCGCCACCGCGGCTACCGGGTGGACTTCCTCGGCGCCCAGGTCCCCACCCCGCACCTGATCGCGCACCTGCACCAGACCGCCCCCACCGCCGTGGCCCTGTCCTCCTCCATCCCCGCGCGTCTTCCGGTCGCGCACACAGCGATCACCGCCGCGCAGGCCATCGGCGTCCCCGTCCTCGCTGGAGGCGCCGCCTTCGGCACCGACGGCCAGTGTGCCCGCCTGCTGCGCGCCGACGCCTGGGCACCTGACGCCCGCGCCGCCGCCGACCTGCTTGCCCACGGACTGCCCCGCCCCTCCCCCGGCATGATCCGGCAGACCGTCGAGGACCTGCAGCACCTGACCGACCAGGAATACACCCTGGTGACGCGCGGTAAACGGCAACTGGTGAAGAACACCCTGGCCGGGCTGGACGAGCGCCTGCCCGCGATGCTCACCTACACCGACGCCCAGCGCGAACACACCGCCGAGGACGTCGCGCACATCGTCGACTTCCTCACCTGCGCCCTCTGCACCGACGACAGCCGGCTGCTCACGGGATTTCTGAACTGGACCGGCGACGTCCTCGAAGCCCGCCGCGTCCCCGCCCGCGTCCTGGACCCCGCTCTCGCTCTCCTGCAGGAGCAGCTCAAAGATTTCCCCCGTGCCCTGGACATCCTCGCCCAGGGCCGCGCCGCCCTCGAACGGCGCGACGCCCGCCCCTCTGCTCCCGGACTCGGCCACGACGCATGACCACGTACCCAGACGGCACCTTCGACCTGACCATGTCCCTGGACGACGCCGGGGATGCTCACATCCGCATCACTGGCGACCTCGACTGGGGCACCGCCGGCGACCTCACCGAGGCGGCCCGTACCTGCATGAAGGCCGATCCGCCTCCCCGCCATCTTCACCTGGACTGCGCCAGGATGAGGCTGTGCGACTCCAGCGGGCTGTCCGCGCTGCTCATGATCCACCGCACCACGACCGAAGCCGCCACGCGACTGCACCTGGACAACCGGCCCCCGGCCCTCGACCGTCTGCTGGAGATGACGGGCACGACCCATCTCTTCGCCGATCCCGCGAGCCACAGCGCTGAAGCCGTCGCGCCGTGCGAGCCGGAACGCACCGATACCGCACGCCAGTCCCTGCCGCCGCAGCGGCCGTGACGAGTCGGCCTGTTCCAGCAGAGCAGACCGAGAGCGGCCAACAGCCGACAGGCGGCCGCCCTACGGCGCGCCGGCCCGAGGGCGGAGTCCGGAACTGCCACCGTCCGCCTTCGGATCGAACTGAACTCAGCCGAGACCACGATGGGCGGCCCACAACGCCCCCGCGCGGCTGGCAGCGTCAGCGACCAGGGCCGCCAGTTCCGGTTTGTCGGGCACAGGGAACGAGACGTATGCGCCCCGGCCACCACCGACTGGTCGGCCATAGGCCTTCACTGCGAGGTGGCCATCCGGGAGAAGCCGGACGTTGAGTGTGGTCAGTGTGAAAGCTTCACCGCGTCGAGTGTCCGTCCAGCGGAGTGCCTGCGGAATCATGACGTTGATCGCCAGAGCACTCACTTCCAGGTCGCTGCTCATTGACGGATGATCTCACGCGAGTCGCCGCAGGCGGCCGCCACCGCGAGAGCGCTCATGCAGAACGGCTGCAGCCGTCCCATGAGTCCGTCGTACGTATCGCTACTGGCTCAAGGGCGGAAACCCGCAGTGTGATCACGACTGGATACGCGCCCTGGTCGCCCGGAGTCTGCTGACTCTGCACGTTGGTGACGGGAGCGCTGAGATGGTTGCCCCTGCCGTGACCGGTTCCGGTGATGACGCGGCCGTGATGCACGGGCTCCCAACGACCAGATGCGCTCGCGGACACGCCACTGACGGGGAAATGCCCTGGATCTTGCCGTCTGATCACATCACCTGACGGCCGGCCGCAGCGCCCGCCGCCCGGATCGTCCGCCAGGACGACGGCCGTCCTGATGCGCTTGCCCACCGGCTCACGATGCACCTCGAAGCTGCGGCAGACCGCCATGACGATCTCCAGCCCGTGCTGGCCGACCCGGGCCGGGTCAGGCGCCAGGATCAGCGGCAGCGTCGTGCTGCTGTCCCACACGCTCACCTCCACGGCCCCCTCGCCGGCTTCGAGCGTCAGCAGGCACGGTCCCGGAGCGTATTTGCGGGCGTTGGTCACCAGCTCGCTCACCACCAGCTGGACCATGCCCATGGCCCGATCCGACACCGGCAGCCCGTGCACAGCCTGCAGATCCACCAGGAAGTCACGGGCCATGGCACGAGCAGCAGCGATGTCCTCGCTGCCCTCGAAGGCAGAGGACACCCATATCGGACGCTCCACCAACGGCTGCTGACCCTCCTCTTGCCCGGCCAGGTACATACAGTCCGCCTCACGTTCCGAAGCGCCGATAGTTACCCACCTCGGCTACCCCCGAAAACCCCCGCCACTCCGGACACAACAAGGCACTCACCAGTCACCCATCGTCACCGGTGCGCCTCTCCGGGAAGGACAGGCGGGTGGTGAGTCCTCGGTACCCGTGCGCGAACGGCCGGTCAGCCGCCGGCGCGCAGGAGCCGCGAAGCCTACCCGCACACGTGGCTCCCCCGGCCGGCCACGGGGGCACTCCCTTGTGGCAGCCCGAAGTGGGCCACCCGGCCCCGCAGTGCCCCGGGGAACGTTCCGGGCTGTCGGCGGCTTCCGCGCAGCACCGGCATCAGCCGGGCAGCCCTCGCCCGGCGCAGAGCGCGCCGCCCTACCGGGAGCAGCGGTGGGTCGACCTGTGCCGATGCCCGGCGCGGCTGACGTTCTCGCCGACGATCGCCGTGCACGTGCTACCCGCCGCGCCGGGCGGTCTCTGCGTGAACCCCGCCCCGTCGAGCAGCTTCGTCCACGTCGGCCAGCCCTACGGCTGCCTTGATCCGTTTCCCAACCGGCTCGCGGTGAAGCTCGAAGCCACCGCAGACGGCCATGACGATCTCGAGCCCGTGCTGGCCGACCCGGCCGGGGTCGGCCGCCCGGGCGGTCGGCAGCACCGGCTCGCTGTCCCACACGGTCACCTCGATGGCGCCGTCGTTGACCTCGAGTGTCAGGAGGCACGGGCCCGGAGCGTACTTGCGGGCATTGGTGACCAGCTCGCTGACCACCAGCTGGACCATGCCCATCACCCGGTCCGACACCGGAAGCCCGTGTACCGCCTGCACATCCGCCAGGAACGCCCGGGCCACGGCGCGGGCATCGGCGATCTCCTCACTGCCCTCGAACGCGGCCGTCACCGCAATGGGCCCGCCGGCTAGGGGAGTTCGCCCCGCGCCCTCTTCCGCTTGGTCCATGCTGCCCCCGCCTTGCTGCCCCGAGCGTTTTCACCTGATGGACACCGATTGCCCCCACAACCCGCCTACAGCCGCGACAAACGGGTGAGCTGAGAAGCTACTCCGATTCGCTGCGTCGTGAGGCGCGTTCGACGCCACCGCGCTGGTTGGACCGGCCCGATCAGGTGACGTCGACATCAGTCCGTGGAAAGGGCCTGGAGCAGGTCACCCACCTTCGGGTCGGGGAGGGCGCGGGCGACGTCGGCCTGAGCGACGATGCCGACCAGGCGGTGCCCGTCGATCACGGGCAGGCGACGCACCTTGTGCGAGGTCATGGTGCGCAGGATCTCCTCGGCGTCGTCATCCGCGCCGATGGTCACCGCCTCGCCCTGCGCGAGGTCACCGGCCTTCACCTGCCCAGGGTCCTTGCCGACGCCCAGCACCTTCACGACGATGTCGCGGTCGGTGAGCATGCCCTTGAGCTTGTCGTCGGTCCCGCAAATCGGCAGCGCGCCGACGCCCAGCTCGGTCATCTTCTTCGCGGCGTCCAGCACCGTCTCCTCCGCGCCGATGCACTCGGCGCCTTCGGTCATGATCTCGCGAGCCGTCGTCATCCTGCTTCTCCCTGTCTCCTCGGGTGCGTCCTGTCGTCCGGGCCGGCCAGTTGGCCAGGACCCGGCGCAGGACGTGTGCCCCGGCGGCCTGACCAGTAACGCCGTCAGCCGGCAATCCACTCCACGGCCGAGCGAATACGGTCCGCTCAGCCCACAGCCGCCCCACCGGGCGACGGCGTCTGAGACCGGCCCAGCCAGCTCTGACGGGGCTCGTCGAACAGGAACGCGAGAACCGCCCTGCACCCGGGGACCCCACACCCCTTCCGCGACCTGGCGGAGCCCGCTCCCGTCCTCGTCGGACGGTGGTCGCGCCTTCTGCGTCCACGCCGCGTACGGCTCACGTCCCTTCTCCGGGTGCAGGCTCCGGGCGACGGCTTCCGAACGTGGCGTCGTACCGGACGGCCTCGGCTGCCGCAGCTCCACGGTGGCCCCGAAGGCTCGGTGTCCGCATGCGCGGGGTTCTGGCACACCTTCTGTGGTGCGTGCATGTCATGGGGGGATGGCCCCGATCGCGTCCTCCAGGCTGTGCAACGCTGCCCGGAGTTCGTCTCGGGGTGGTGTGGCCAGTGCCAGTCGGAGTGCTGGGGGACGGTGGGGGCCGGTGGCGAAGGCGTCCGCGGTGGACACGAGGATCCCCTTCTCCGCGAGCACGGCCGCAACGTGATCGGGGCGCTGGTGCGGCTCCAGGCCGAGCCACACCGTGTAGGAGACCGGGTGTGCCGTGATGTCCAGGCCCGCGAGCGCGGCGCGGGCGATGTCCTGCCGGGCGGCTGCGTCCTCGCGGCGGTCTTCCTCCAGCCGCGTGACCGTTCCGTCGGCGATCCAGCCCGTCGCGAGGGCAGTGACGACCCCCGGGGCTCCCCAGGCCGCGGTGCGCAGACTCCTCGTGGCCGCCTCCACGTGGCGGTCGGGCAGGACGGCGAAGCCGAAGCGCAGACCGGGTGCCACGTTCTTGGACAGCCCGGCGACATAGCAGGTGCGTTCGGGCGCCAGGGCCTGCAACGGTGGCGGCGGCGAGGACTCCAGGAAGGCGTAGGTGCCGTCCTCGATGATCACGCAGTTGTGTGACCGTGCGAGGGCAGCCAGCCGGTCGCGCTGCCCCCGGTCGAGCACCCAGCCGAGCGGGTTGTGCACGGTCGGGATCGTGTAGATCGCGCGGACGGGCCGCGCGCGGCACATCTCATCGAGTGCGTCGAGGTCCGGTCCCGCGGCCGTGACGGGGACGGGGACCAGGTCGAGGTCGTGTGCCGAGGCCAGGAGCTTGATGCCCGGGTAGCTGAGCGCGTCGACGACGAGGACGTCACCGGGCCGGGTGAGCGTGTGCAGCACGATGTCGAGCGCCTGTTGGGTTCCGCTGGTCAGCAGGACGTTGTGCGGTGCCGTGTCGATCCCCCGCCCCAGCAGGTAGGTGGCCACGACCGCCCGGTCGTGGCGGTGTCCTCCCGGCGGGTGCTGGCGCAGCAGCGCCTCGGCGTCTCCCGAGGCCGCCATCGCGCGCAGGGCCTGCCGCAGCTGGTCGCCCTGTCCGGGGGTCAAGGGCTGGTTGAACGACAGGTCCGCCACCCGGGGCACCGGCAGAGCGCGCGACGGTTCGAGCCCGTCGTAGCCGGACCGTACCCGGACGAACGTGCCCCGGCCCGGCTCTCCCACGACCAGGCCCAGCGCGGCGAGTTCGGCGTAGACGCGGGTGGCCGTGGCCAGCGCGATCCGCCGCTCGCGCGCGAGAGCGCGGTGTGTCGGGAGGCGGGTGCCGACCGGGATCGCGCCGGAGCGGATGGCGGCGGCGAGTTCGTGGACGACGGCCTTGTAGGAGGACGGTCGCATGCGGCACCTGCCGTCCGTCGCGGAGGAGTGTGGGAGAGGAGCTCGATTGTATCCAGGACAATTAATGGATCGCCCTGGGTCGTGGCTCGTAGCCTCGGTGGATCCGAGCCCAGGCGAAACGGAGTACCCGGCATGACCGTACGCATCGAGCGGGACGACCAGGTCGTCGTGATCACCATCGACCGGGAGCGCAAACTCAACGCCCTGAACTACCCGACGATCGACGCGCTGCTCGCACAGCTCGACCACATCGACGCCGACGACAGCATGCGGGCGGTCATCCTGACCGGCGCCGGGAACAGGGCGTTCAGTGCGGGCGCGGACATCCCGTCTCTGGCGGCCGGCATCGCCGACGGGCCCGAACGCGCACTGCGCGAGATCGTGCGCCGCGGCCACGCACTGACCCGGCGGATCGAGGAGTTTCCCAAGCCGGTGATCGTCGCGGTCAACGGCCTCGCTTACGGCGGTGGTTGCGAGATCACCGAGGCCGCCCCGCTCGCTGTCGCCGCCGAGCACGCGACCTTCGCCAAGCCCGAGATCTCCCTCGGCTTCCCGCCCCCCTTCGGCGGCTCCCAGCGCCTGCCGCGGCACGTGGGCCGCAAGCGCGGCCTGGAGATGATCCTGACCGGCGACCCCATCCCGGCCGCCCGAGCCGCCGAGCTGGGCCTCGTCAACACCGTCGTACCGGCCGACGAGCTCATGGACGCCGCACGTGACCTGGCCGCGCGAATCATCCGGCACGCACCGACGGCCGTAGCCGCCTGCCTGCGCGCGGTCACCCGCGGCATCAACCTGCCCATCGACGAGGGCCTGGCCGTCGAGGCGGCGTGCTTCGCCGCCACCGTCCCCACGGACGGCGTTCGGACCGGTCTGCGACGCTTCCTCGACCGGACGGCCGTGTCCGACTGACCTCGAAGGTGACCTCGGGTCACAGCTGCCTGCCCGCGCCGATCCGGGCCGGGTCGGGCGAGGTTGGCGCTGACATTGAGACGACTCAGTCAGCCCTCAGGGAAGGGCTGCTGCCCCGACGGTGTCTCGTCTGCACGGCGGAGAGAAGGCTGGGACCGGGCCCTGTCGTACGAGGTGGACGCAGAGACAGTTCCATCGGCCGCCCGTTCCTGGACGAGTCCGGCGGCGCGCAGTTGCACGGTGGCGGAGACGACCGGGTCGGTCATGAAGTCCCGGACTGGGTGTGACCGCGAGAAAGGGCGAGGAGGCGGTCTTCGGTGCAGCCCCCGAGCACCGGCCCAGGGCGCGGGTCCGGGCCGCGCTCGCGCGGTCCGGACCCTTCAACAGCCTGGCACCGGCTCAGTTCGAGCAGGGCGCAGACGTGTGGGACATGCCGGCGGCTTCGTCACTTACCGAAGGCCGGGAATGAGCGCTCCCCCGAGCAGCCCTCCCTTGGCCTTCTTCGCATTGCTGACCATGCTCTCCGTGACCTGCTGGCCGGGGCTGGCGTCAGCGACCTCGTTCAGCAGGTCCTTGAGGGGCTCAGCGATGTCGTCGGGCAGTTGCTGCGGAGAAGTAGCCGTGTCTGACTCCCGTCGTTCATGCCGCGCCGCTTCTCGGCTCGGCGGACACCAGTCGTCTGTCCGGCTCAGATGCAAACACCCGATCAAGAACCGGTATCCACACAAACCGCTGAATCTCCGAGGGGTTCGCAGGGCCCTTTCACGGCTGCGCCGAGCACACCGTCGCTCTTTACCTGCACGTGCTCGCGGGCGGCAGCTGCCCCTGGACAGCAGCCGCCCACCGAGTGGACCGGCGCCGTCGGGGGCTGGTCTACGGTTTGCCGTTCGGCCGTACGCCCCGAGCTTTCGTATGTCTTCCTGGCGGTCAGGCCGCCACAAGTCCTTCGGCGACGAACCTTTCCACGAACTCCCCTGCACGCCGGTCGAGATCGGCGTACTGCGCCTCTCGTTCAGTGCCTGTGACCGCTTCGCCGACCAGGAGGTTGCCTTCGGCGTCGACGCGCTGCGGGCGCTCCTCCGCGTCGGTGAGCAGGCCGACGGTGGAATGGGAGAAGCCGCAGTAGGAGGCGATGCCTTCGCTCAGGTTGGTCTCGAGGACGGTTTGCATTCCTTCCACGATGGGATCGTCGGACGTGGCGCCGGCGAGGCCCAGCCACAGCATGCGCTTGCCGGCGAGGCGGGGCTTGCTGCGGCCGTAGGCGAACCCGTAGTTCCACACGCGGTCGATCCAGCCCTTGAGGATGGCCGGCACGCTCTGCCAGTACACCGGGAAGACGGCGACGACGACATCGGCGTCGAGGATGCGCTGCATATGGGCGTGCGCTTCGTCCGAATACTTCTTTTCCCTGTTGCCCCAGTCCGGCTGGTCCAACGTGTTCATCCGCGGGTCGAACCCCTCGGCGTGCAGGTCGAGCAGGTCGATGCGGTATCCGGCGGCTTCGAGGCGGGCGGCAGCACGGCGGGCCGTGTGCGCGGTGAGGGAATCGGCGCGGTGGTGTGCGACGACCACGAGGGCTGTCCTGGCGTGGCTGTCATGCTGCGTCACGGTGTCTCCCGGCTGGTCTCGGTCGTTTCGACGCGTTCAGTACAGCCGGGGTGGCGTAGATGATCCATGGGAGAAACGCTCCGGAACATAGGTGATCGTCTACGATGCGTCCTGTGGATCCTTTGAGTTCGCTCCTGAGTGGCATCCGGGCCGAGGGCTCGGTCGTCACTCACGCCGTACTGGCGGCGCCCTGGACCATCCGCTTCGTCGACGACGCACCGCTCATCATGATCAGCGTGCTGCGCGGCGGGGGCACTCTGCTGCTGTCCGACGGCACCGAGCGGGCGGTCGGCGTGGGCGACACAGCCATCGTGCGTGGTCCCGCACCGTTCCATCTCGCGGACCGTCCCGCCTCTGTCCACGGCTCCCACGCCGCCTACGAGATCGCCTGCTTCACCACCGACGCCGAATGCACCGCCCAGGAACTCGGCGGCATCCACTGGGGCACCGACTCGGAAGAGGCGACCGCGCTGATCGTGGGCGCCTACCGCGCCTCGGGTCACCGCCACGAGCGGCTCCTGCGTACCCTGCCGCCCGTCCTGGTGGTCACGGAGGACGTCGAGGTCTGTGCCTGGCTGGAGACGGCCGCCGCCGACGCCGCCCGTCTGTCGGCCGGTTCTCAGGCGCTGATGGACCGGCTCCTCGACTGGGCCCTGGTGTGCACGCTGCGCAGTTGGTTCGAGCAGGCCGGCGCCGACGCGCCGAGCTGGTACCGGGGCCTCGCCGACCCGGTTCTCGCCCCCGCCCTGCAGGCCTTCCACGAGCGGCCGGCCGAGGCCTGGACGGTGGCGTCTCTGGCCGCTCGAGCCGGCGTCTCCCGGGCGCTGTTCGCCAAGCGCTTCACCAAGCTGATGGGCCGCCCGCCCCTCGCCTATCTCACGGAATGCCGCATGGACGAGGCCGAGGCGCTGCTGACCGACACCGACCTCAGCATCGCCCAGATCGCACGGTCCGTCGGCTATGCCGATGCTTTCGGCTTCAGTGCCGCGTTCAAACGGCACAAGGGCCTGAGCCCCAGCACGTTCCGCGTCGCGGCGGCCTGAGGTGCGGTTCGGCGTCCAGCCGAAGGCGACCGCCGCCTTGCGGGCCCGGCGCAGGCCCTTGTGCGGGGCGTCCTGGAGGTTCTGGTCCTGTGTGTAGGCGTGGACCGTGGTCATCATGTCGGCGTCGATACCGACGGCGTCGTGCAGCACCGTGGCCAGTACGGCGAGGCAGTCGGCAGATCAGCCAGCCGGGGCTCACTCAGCTGGTCACCCGGCTGAGCGCGACGGCCGCGTGGAACGCCGCCCCGACCCGGCGGACGGACGCGCCGTCCTCGTCCGCATCACCGGCAGCGGCCGCAAGGTCGGCCAGGCCCGGCACGAGGACCGGGGCCGTCACCCGACCCCGGTGATCGCCCGGCTGACGCCGACGGAACGACAGGCGATCGCCGCGGCCCTGCCCGCCCTGACGCGCCTGGCGGAACTCGGGACCGAAGCCGGACGGTGAGAGGGTGGACGATTCGGCTCCACCGCACCGCAGGGTGGCCGGTGGGCGAGAGGGCGGATCCGGCTCGCGGTCGCGGAGGGGTTAGGGTCGGGAATCGGCCATCACCGCGCGACGCGTGGCCGGGGGGACATGACTTCGGTCCGAGGGGCAGCCGTGAACGTCTGTGTGCAGCGCGGAGCGATCGCCGCCGTGCAGGTTCTCGGCCTCGCCGTGTGGTTCTCCATGTCGGCGGTGGTGCCCGGTCTGCGCGACGACTGGGGCCTCACGGCCGGCGGCGCGGTGTGGCTGACGGCTTCCGTGCAGTTCGGCTTCGTCGCCGGGGCCGTGGCCTCGACCGCCCTGAACCTTGCCGACCGCGTCCCGCCCCAGCGCCTGCTCGCCGCCAGTGCCGCGGCAGCCGCCGCCTGCACGGTGGCGCTGGCCCTGTTCGCCGACGGGCCGGCCGTGGCCGTGCCGCTGCGCTCCATGACCGGGGTGTTCCTGGCCGGTGTCTACCCCACCGGCATGAAGCTCATGGCGTCCTGGGCGGGCAGCGCCGGACGGGGCAGGACCATGGGCGTCCTCATCGGCGCCCTCACGCTCGGTTCCACCCTCCCCCATCTGATCGCCGGCCTGGGATCACTGCCATGGCGCGGTGTCCTGCTCGCCGCGGCGGCGGCCGGATTCGCGGGCTCCGTCATCGCCCTGCTCCTCGTCCGGCTCGGCCCGCACGCGGGGCCGACCGCACCCGCCCGCAACCCCCGGTACGCCCTGGCCATGTTCACCCAGCGCGGGCCGCGGCTGGCCAACCTCGGCTATTTCGGGCACATGTGGGAGCTGTACGCCCTGTGGACCTGGATCCCGTCCTTCCTGCTGGCGGCCTCGGCCGCGCGAGGACTCCCGGGCTCGGTGGGGGTCACGGTGTTCCTCACCATGGGACTCGGCGGGGCGGTCGGCTGTCTGCTCGGCGGCTGGGGCGCGGACCGCTACGGCCGCTCCCCCGCCGCCGTGACGGCCCTGCTCCTCAGCGGCCTGTGCTGCGTACTGTCCCCGTTCCTCTTCCACGCTCCGCCGCCACTTCTGTTCGCGTTCTGCGCACTGTGGGGTGCTGCCGTGATCGCGGACTCCGGGGTGTTCTCGACATCGCTGAGCGAGGTCGCCGACCACCGCTACATCGGGACGGCGCTCACCGGGCAGACCGCGATCGGGTTCGCCCTCACCGTCGTCACCATCCAGCTCACCCCCCTGCTGGCCGAGGCCATCGGCTGGCAGTACGCCTTCCTCCTTCTCGCGCCCGGCCCCTTTGCCGGCGCGCTCGCCATGCGCGCCTACGGCAAGGGCGCCACTCGCGCGCCATCCCCGCAGCACCCCTCCTGACGGTCGTCCGGCAGGCGCGTACCGAGCCCAACTCCTCTTCCGAGGCGGATAGTTCCGCGTGGTACCGAGCTTGCCCGAGTGAGTGCGGCAGCCTTGCCCCCTGGTCTGGACCATGAGACTCTTCGTTGCTGTCCATCACACGGACGACTGTCGGCGGTGACAACGATGTCCAGACTCTCTTCCAGACGATCGGGTCTCTTACTGGCTCTGGTGGCCGGGACGGCCGCGGTGGCCTTGCTGATGGCTCCCGCAGGGACCCCGGCCGCAGCCGCGTCGCCGTCCGGCGGTCCCGGCATCCAGGCCACCACGTTCAGCGACGAGTTCAACGCCCCGGCGGGCACACCGGTCGACGGCTCCAAGTGGAACCTGGAGACCGGTGACAACGTGAACAACCACGAGCGGCAGTAGTACACCAACTCGACCCGCAACGCCGTGCACGACGGCCAGGGCAACCTGGTCATCACCGCGCGGCGGGAGAATCCCGGCAACCACACCTGCTGGTACGGACGGTGCGAGTACACCTCGGCCCGGCTCAACACCGCGGGCAAGTTCACACAGACGTACGGCACCTTCGAGACCCGTCTGAAGATGTCGCGCGGCCAGGGCATGTGGCCCGCGTTCTGGCTGCTGGGCGACGACATCGGCAGCGTCGGCTGGCCGCAGAGCGGTGAGATCGACGTCATGGAGAACGTGGGCTTCGAGCCGAACACCGTGCACGGCACCATCCACGGGCCGGGCTACTCGGGCTCGGGCGGCATCGGCGCCGGCCACACGATCGGTTCGCCGTTCGCGGACGGGTTCCACACGTTCCGTCTGGAGTGGTCACCGGACAAGCTGGTCTGGAAGGTCGACGGAGTCACCTACCAGACCCGGACACCGGCTGATCTGGGCGGCCGGGAGTGGGCGTTCGATCACCCCTTCTTCCTCATCCTGAACCTCGCCGTCGGCGGCTACTGGCCCGGTGACCCCGACGCCGGCACGCCGATGCCGAACACGCTCACCGTCGACTATGTGCGTGTCACCAACGACCAGCCGCAACAGCCGCCCGGCGGTGGTGTCCCGATCACGGGCCCCGGCGGCAAGTGCGTCGACGTGGCCGGCGCGAACACCGCGAACGGCACGCCGGTCCAGCTGTACGACTGCAACGGCAGCGCGGCGCAGAAGTGGACGGTCAGCAGCGACGGCTCGATCCGCGCACTGGGCAAGTGCCTGGACGTGACCGGCGGTTCGACGGCGGACGGCGCGAAGATCCAGCTCTACGACTGCAACGGCACGGGCGCCCAGAAATGGCGTGTGGAGGCGGCCCGCGACATCGTGAACGTCGCCGCCGGCAAGTGCCTGGACGCCACCGGAAGCAGCTCCGCCAACGGAACGCGCCTGCAGATCTGGACGTGCACCGGCGCGGCCCATCAGAAATGGACGGTGGGCTGAGTTACCGGACTCACCGGCGTAAGGCCCGGCCGGCGCCTTCGGCCGATCGGGCCCCCCGGCCCGCCACACGATCGGACGCTCCGGGTCCCGTGGCCTCCTCCGGCGCGGTTCGCCCGAGTACCGCACCCCCAGCTGCTCGCGGACCGCGTCCATGGCGGCCATCACCGCGACGGACTGCTCGTGCGTCATCAGCGGGCTCTCGGCCTCGCCCTCGGCGATCTGCCGCTCGGCCTGCGCCGCCTGGCACTGCATGCCCCGCCACCGGGGGAACCCGGCCGCGGTTGCCAACCTCTTCATAGCCCCAGCCGTCGATCGGGGAGGACATGGTGGAGCTGCCCGGGACGAACAACCCGCGGTCCTGTCCCGTTCACTCGCCAGGTAGGGGTTCGTGCCCCGGTAGCCCGTCGGCTCGGTGCCGGCGGAGATCCCGGAGTGCGCCGTCTCCAGCAGGATCTCCCCGGCACCCGGTAACCGGGTCCTCGACCTGGGCCACCTCGACCGTGCGGGGCGCGGAGATGCGAACAAGGTGTCCCACGGGCGTTCAGTTCCTCTTGTGCGCGGGGTGATCGGCGACCAGGCGGAAGACGAGCGCCTGCTCGGGGTACAGCGTGGGTCCCTGCAGCCCGATGGCCTCCAGCGTCCTGCCGGAGACGACGGGACGGTCGAGCCACCAGGAGGGCCTGCCGCTGCGGGTGTGCACGAAGGCGCCGTCCGAGAGCGGGACGGGCTCGACGCGGTAGGCCAGCTCCGGGTCCAGGCCCGGCAGTCTGATCCGGCCCTGTTGTGCGGCGGCGGACGTGTCGAGCGCGACGAAGGTGAAGAGGGCCCGCGTGCGGTCCCGGCTGACCACGCCGTGGGCCCAGTAGGTGTCGTCGGGGTAGTCGCAGTGCACGGCGGTGCCGCTGTGCAGCAGGTCGCGCTCCTGCTTGTACAGCGCCACCCACTCGCCGAGTTCGTCCAGCTCCTCGGCGGAGGCGTTGCGCAGGTCCCACTCGATGCCGAAGTGGCCGAACAGGGCGGTGGCCGCCCGGAAGGCCAGGGAGTGCGTGCGGCCGGTGGTGTGGGACGTCGGGGCGCCGACGTGGCTGCCGACCAACTCGAACGGCAGCAGGAGACCGGTCCACCGCTGGATCCGCTGCCGCTCCAGCGGGTCGATGCAGTCGCTCGCCCAGACCCGGTCGGTGCGCTGCAGCACCTCTAGGTCGACCCGGCCGCCGCCGGAGGAGCAGGACTCGATCTCCAGCCCGGGGTGGCGCCGCCGCAACTCGTCCATCAGGGCGTACGCCGCCAGGGTCTGGGCGTGCGCCTTGGGCTCGCCGGTGAGGCGGTCGCCGGGTTCGACCAGGTCGCGGTTGTGGTCCCACTTGACGTAGTCGATGTCGTACTCGGTGATGATCGCGCTGATCGACTCCAGGACGTGCTCGTATGCCCCCGGGACGGTGAGGTTGAGGACGTGCTGGTGGCGGCCGGTGAGGGGGAGGCGTCCGTCGCCCGGGGCCAGGATCCACTCGGGGTGGGCGCGGGCGAGTTCCGAGTCGCCGCTGACCATCTCCGGCTCGAACCAGAGCCCGAACTGCATGCCCAGGTTCCGGACGGCCTCGACCAGGAGGTGCAGGCCCCTGGGCCAGACGGCGGGGTCGACCTGCCAGTCGCCGAGCCCCTTCCGGTCGTCGCGGCGGCCGAGGAACCAGCCGTCGTCCAGGACGAAGCGTTCGACGCCCACCGTGACGCCGAGCGTCGCCAGTTCGATCAGGGTGTCCAGATCGTGCTCGAAGTAGACCGCTTCCCAGGTGTTCAGGACCACGGGCCTCGGCGTCGTCGGGTGGGCGGCCCGCGCCCGCAGTTGCCGGTGGAAGGCGGCTGCGATCTCGTCCAGTCCGTTGCCGTGGACGGCGTACAGCCAGGGGGTCGTGTAGGTGTGCCCGGGTTCGAGAGTCACCTCGCCGGGGAGGAGGACCTCGCCGCCGCCGAGGAGGCGTACGCCGTTGAGGCCGAGTTCCGCGAACGTGGCGTGGTTGCCGCTCCAGGCGGTGTGGACGGCCCACACCTCGCCGCGCCGGAAGCCGAAGCCGGCCGTTCCCGCCGCGAGCAGGAAGGCGGCGTCGGAGCCCGTGCGGCCGCGGCGGCCCTCGCGCAGGTGTGTGCCGGCGTGGAAGGGGTGGCGCTGGGGGGTGCGTTCCCGCAGGTGGCGTCCGGTGAAGTCGAGGATCTCCTGCGCTTCGTCGGGGACCGGGAGTGCCAGGCGCAGGGCGTTGACCGTGTAGGTGCCGCTCTGCGCGGTGTTGGTCAGGGCCGCCCGCAGGCGCGCGACTCCTTCGGCCGAGAGTTCGATGGTCGTGGTCAGGGCGAGCTGTACGGCCTCGTCGACCGCCCGGCTCACGAGCACCTGGTTCTGGTCCGGCCGCCCGGTCGTCTCGTGCCCCGTGGCGACGAACCGGGTGCTGAAGGCGGTCCCGTCCCGATGTCCCTCCAGGCCCGGGGTGCCCATCCAGCCGGCCGACTGCTCGGGCAGCACGGCGGGGTGGCGGTGCTGGCCGAGCAGTCCGTCCGCTCCGGACCGGGACTCGCCCAGGGAGGCGAGGAACGGTTCGGCGGCGGGGTCGTCGTCCAGCCGCGCACCCCAGTGCAGCACCCGCGGTACGCCCGAGCCGATGTCGACGACGAGCGACGTGGTCGCGGCCGTCAGCGTGTGAACCGACGTTGACACACTCATGTAGGCTCCGTTTATAATTTCACAGCGAAACTATTAGTGGGGAGCATGCCAGATGGATCGCCCGTGTGCGACCCCCTGTTCCGAGGTGATCGGGAACGGCCGCTCGGACGAGGAGGACGGATGCGCCCGCAGTTGCCCGACGCGTCGAAGGCGCTGGCGGTCGACATCCTCGTGCACGGCGCCCAGTCCCGCGCCCAGCTCGCGAAGAAGACCGGCCTGTCGGCGCCGACGCTGACCCGCCTCGTGCGGCCCCTGCTCCAGG
Source organism: Streptomyces sp. NPDC051207 (assembly GCF_040682395.1). NCBI lineage: Bacteria > Bacillati > Actinomycetota > Actinomycetes > Kitasatosporales > Streptomycetaceae > Streptomyces > Streptomyces sp. NPDC051207. The sequence continues at coordinate 84,094 of NZ_JBFBAX010000011.1, forward strand.
CGGGCGTCCTGGTGGAGTCCGACTCCGTGCGCACACCCGGCCGCGGGCGGTCGTCGGTCCTCCTCGACGTGGTCGCCGACGACTACCGGTACGTCGGCGTGAGGCTCACCAGCGAGTCGATCCACGCGGTGCTCACGAACCTGCGGGCCGAGGTGCTGGCCAGCGAGACGCTGTCCCGGCCGTCGATGGACGTGCCGGACGTCGTGTCCTGCGTCGCCGGTGTGGTCTCCCGGCTGCAGGCGAGTGCCGGCCGGCCCGTGCAGGGCGTGGGCGTGACCGTGGGCGGCCGGGTGGACAAGGGCGGGACCGTGGCCGACTCGCCGTTCCCCGACTGGCACGAGGTGCCCTTCCGTGCACTGCTCGCCGAGCGGGTCGACGCCCCGTTGTTCCTGGCCAACGACGTGGTGGGCCTCACGATGGCGCAGCAGTGGTTCGGCTACGGGCGCTCGTACCGGGACTTCGCCCTGCTGACGGTCGGTGCCGGTGTGGGGTACGGGCTCGTGATCAACCACGAGATCGTGTCGACGCCGGTGAGCCCGGTCAGCCACCTGCCCATCGACCCGCACGGGCCGCTGTGCTTCACCGGCCATCGCGGCTGCATGACGGCGTTCGCGACCTCGGGGGCGATGGCCCATGCCGTCTCCCTCGCGCGCGGGCGGGCCACCACCTACGCCGAGGTCCTCGAACTCGCCGGGGCCGGTGACCCGGCCGCCACGCGCGTGGTCGCCGAGGCGGCCCACGCCGTCGGCCGCGCGACGGCGGCGATCACCTCGCTGACCGGGGTCGAGCGCATCATCCTGTCCGGAGAAGGCGTACGGCTCGTCGAGATGGCGCCCGACAGTCTGCACGCCGGCCGCGTGGAGTACGCGGGCGGGCAGGCGAGCGCCCTGGAGCCCGTGGTCCTGGCGATGGACTTCCTGGAGTGGGCGCGGGGAGCGGCCGTGGTCGCCATCCAGGCCGGCTTCCCGGGTCAGCCTCCCTTGACGTCATAATTTTCGCAGTGAAAATATGTCGGCCGGGTGACGGACCCCATCGGCGCTGAACCGAGGAAGTACCTGCGGGGACGGTCCGCCTGACAGCCGGGGAGGACGCGGCCTTCCAGTCCGTTCTCCGAGGTCCAGCACTGAAGGCCGACCTCGTTCACACGTCCCGTTCCTGGTCCGCCCTGGACAGGGCGTCGGTGATCAGGCGGGTGGCGAAGTCGCGGTCCTGGGTGAGCCTGTTGATGTGCTCGGCGAGCAGGAAAGCGGTGGCTTCCAGGGGGTTCATCTCGTTGATGGTCCACTCCCCGTACTGCATGCGCCACAGGCTGGGGCTCAGGCCGGTGCCCGCCGCGATGACCAGGCCGGCCATGGTCGGGATGGCCTCGGGGCAGACGCTCTTGGGCATCATGCGCATCGTGGCCACGAGGTTCGGCACCACGTACTCGATGACGTCCTTGTCGTGGTCCTCGTACGCCATCCGCAGCCACTTCATGAACATGAAGATGAGCGTGCAGGCGCCGTCCAGCAGGTCATGAACGCCGTCGGGACCCAGGGACGCGGTGAACTGGTCGATCAACTGCTGCTGTTCGGGATCGGTCTCGGTCTTGCCGTCGTAGACGGTCTTGAGCCGGGAGTCGATCAACATGAGCGCTGCGCCCACATCACCGGCGGGAGCGTACTTGGGGTCACAGGGCGATGACACAGGACTCCTCCTCATGCGACCGCGCGGGCAGCACGGCATGCCCGTACGGTAGACCGCCGGTCAGGCCGGGACCGGCGAATGCCCGATCATCAACCTTCCGTGGGTATGGCCTTCTGAGCGGCCTTCGGTGGGGAAGACCGGGACGGCGGATGAGGGGGCGCAACGTTTGCGCCGTCCTTACGGCCTTGGGAGCGACCGTACCTGGCGTGGGTCGGCGTCGGCGGGTTCGCCGGGTGGGGTCCACGGTTCCGGGTCGGTGATGCGGTCGTGGTGGGTGCGGGTCGGCAGGGCGGGTTCGCCGGTGCGGGGCGTGCGGGTTTCCCAGGGCGGCGTGGTCTCCAGGAGGAAGCCGACGCGGTCGGCGAAGCGGGGTTCGGGGACGGGGAGTTCGACGCCGGGGTGGCGGGTGTAGTGGGGGGTCACGGCGTCGGCGACGTAGTTGGTGAGGGCGTCGATGCGGTGGGGGCGGCGGCGGTGGCCCGGGGAGGCGAGCCGGCTGAGGATGCGCAGGACGGTGGAGAGGCCGGCGTCGAAGCGGATGGTGCGGGGCGGGCAGGTGCCGGCGACGGTCAGTGTTTCCGCCTCGGCAGCTGTGTCGAGGCCGGTCTGCCGGGCGTAGAAGACGGCGGCGTGGCTCTCGCCGCGGGCGAGGTGGTGCAGGGAGAGGCTGTAGCAGGCAGGGGGGTGGCCGTCGCCGGCGGCGTACTGCCACCAGAAGCGGGCGCCGTCCTCGATGCCGGCGAGGTGGAGCGCGCAGCCCAGGAGCCAGGCGCTGTGGTGCTCGGGGATCTGGTCGGTGAGGAAGGTCAGGTCGTCGGGGGTGAGGGTGGTGACGGCGGTCTCGCACAGGGTGTGCAGGTGCTGGGCGGCGGCCTGTTCGGTGGGGGTCGGGCAGGTGGGCGTGGTGGCCGGTTCGGGGAGCTGGTCGAGGTAGGGGTGGTCTTCGTGGGGGATGGTGTCGGCGGGGACGTCGGGCTGGTGGCGGAGGCGGGCGCGGGCGAGCAGCTGGTCGATGGCAAGCATGACGGGTGGGGTCACTCCTGGGTGTTGGGGGCGTTGAGGAGGGTCTCCACGGTGGCGCGGGCGTGGTGGTCGACGGCTCGGGTGAGGGCGGGGGTCAGGCCGAGGACGTGGGAGATCTGGTGGTCCGGGAAGCCGCACAGGTAGTGCAGGACGGCGACGTCCATCTGGTCGTCGGGCAGGCGGGTGATGGCCTCGAAGAGGTCGATGAGTTCGGTGAGGGCCATGAAGTGGCCGGGGTCCTGGACGGCGTGGGCCTCGTCGGTGGAGAAGACCGCCGCGCGCAGGTCGGGGGAACCGTCCTGGTGGCGGGCCGCACGCAGCATGACGCGTGAGCGCAGCAGGCGCCAGGCGTAGCGGCGGATGTCGGGGCTGGCCGCGGCTTCGTTCCAGGACAGCCAGAGGATGTCGAAGGTTTCCGCGACGACGCCGCGGGCGCGCGGGTCGGTGAGGAGGAAGGCGCGGGCGTACTGGAGGTAGGGCTGGTGCAGGGTTTCGCAGAACGCCCGGTAGGCCAGGGGCGGTCCTTCGGTTTCGTGGGCGACCTGTTCTATGCAGTGCCGGATCCAGTCGGGTCCCTTGTGCGCCTCGCGGGCGGCGGCCGTCCACAGGCGGCGCAGGGGCGGGGTGGGCAGGCCCAGGGCCCGGGTGACGCTGAAGGTGAGTTCCCAGGCCGGGTAGTAGCCGTTGCCGCGCAGGAGTTCGCTTATCCGGGTCTTGGAGTAGCCGGAGCGGTCGACGAGGTCGTCGAGGGTCAGGCCGCTGGTGAACAGTTCACTGCGGACGGGTTCGAGCCAGGCGCGGTGCGAGGGGCCGGTGCCCGGGGAGATCGGGGCCGGCGGGCGGCCCCTGCGGGCCTTGCCGCGTGACGGGGGCTGGGCGGCGCCGGGCGACGGCATCATGCGGGCGCCTCCCCGCCGTCCGGCTCCGGCCCTTTCGGGCCGTCGGCGGGACGGGTCGTCGCGTCGGCCGGGCGGGGTGGCCCGTCGGGTGCGGTGAGGGCCTGTGCCGTCTGCTGCACCAGCAGGCCCAGTGAGGACAGCAGGACGGCCGCGGCCGACGCGTGCCCCAGCACGGTCATCACCGTGCTCCAGGTGAGGACCGCCGCGAGTGCGGCGACGGTCACCACTTTTTTACTCGACATGACACTCGGTTTCTGTGAGCGAATGGCGTCAACGGGCCTTGCTGACAGCGGTGTTGAAGCACCGTCAGCAAGAGGAACGCCAGAATGACCGCACTGTGCCCGGCAACGCCACGTGATCATGCGTTTGCGGAACAATGACGGCCTTCGCCACCGCTCGCCGGGCTCCGCCACCCGCTCCGCGGGCCCGTATGCATGCGAGTTCGTCCCTTTGAGAGGGGAAACACCGCCTCTGCCCCGCAGTTGGGGCGGACGCCGTTCGGGTGCGTCCTCGACGGCGTCGCGTCGGCGGTCAAGCGGGTGCGTGCGTTCGCGGGTAGCGGCCGGACGCCGTACGGCGTCCCCCGCCCGTCGGTGTGACCACGACGGGCAGCCGGCGCCCCGCGCGGGAAAACCCGCCCCCGCCTGCCTCGCTTCGACCGTCAGCCGTGCCGGACTCCGGCCCGCACGGCCGCGGGGCTCAGCAGAACCAGCCGTTCTGCACCCAGCCCCGGCGGTTGATGTTTCCGTAGGCGAAGCCGTAGACCCAGTCTCCGCCGTCCTGTTCGACAAGGAAGGTCTGTCCTCGGTACAGGGTGCCCATCCACGCTCCGTGCGGGGCGGTGACCCGGACGAAGAGGTCCTGGGCGCAGACGGTTTCGCGTTCGCCCACGGTGCCGTTGGCAGCGGAGGCAGGGCTGGTGGCCAGGGCGGTCAGCGCGGCGACAGCCAGGGCGAGGGTGGTGAGCCTGTGGGCGCGGGCCATGCGTGTCACGGGTTTGCCTTCCGTCGTCTCGTCGTGGTCTTCGGTCACCAGGATCCGAAGCCGCCCAGGCACTCCTGGCGGACGAAGCCCCAGTCGTTGGGCCCGAAGTCGAACGTGGCCGCCCAGCCGTTGTAGACCGGGTGGGCACCGCGGGTGTGCCCGACCTTGTCACCGCGGAACAGGATCCGTTTCAGGCCGACCGGTCCGGACGCGCTGTCGTAGTTTGCGTAGAAGCTCGCGCTGTCGCAGACGACGACCGCGTGTTGCGGCACGGTCGGTTCCGCCTGCGCGACGCCGGCCGTGCCGAGGGTGAGGGCGGCGGTCACGGCAAGGGCAAGGGTCATCATACGAGTCGTGTTCATGACAACCATGGTGGAGGAAGGCCGTCCTCCCGTCCAGAAGGCAGTCGGCCCCCTTCAGATGATCGTCTCGCCGTCGTGGGTGCCGCCATGGCAGCGCTTCGTGTACGAGTCCATCCCGTCCCCGTCCGCGGTGATGATGATCAGGCCGCCGCCCTGGAGGCACTCCCGCGCCGAGATGTCGGCCGGCAGCTGCGCGGCGCTGCGGACGGCGGGGCCCTGGTCCGGGAACACGGCAGCCTGGGCGGCCCCGGCGGACAGCGCCGACAGGACCAGCGCCGCGGTCAGGAGCTGGGACAACGTCTTCATGGGCATCTCCCTACTCGTCACTTCGTCCCCGGCGCCGTACCAGTCTCTTCGGCACCGGTGCCGTACCAGCGTCACCAGCGCGGACGGCGACCGCCACCGGCGGCGGCCACGCGGGGGACGCCGGGCACCGGCCAACGGTCCGGCGGCCTGCTGAAGGTGCACCGCCCCGGTGACCGCGTGCGGAGTCAGCCCTGTGCCGGCTTGAGCACCACGAAGTCCGCGTTCGACGGGTCGAGGCAGACGGCCATGCGGCCGACGCCCTCCGCGTCCGCCGGGCCCATCTGCACGCTGCCGCCGTTCTCCCTGACCTTGGCGACCGCCTCGTCGCAGTCGGTGACGGCGAAGACGGGGTGCCAGTACGGCCGTCCGTCCGCCAGGACGAGGTCCTCCCTGCCGAGCTGCAGCAGACCGCCGTGCATCCGCTCCTCCGGGAGCCCGGCCGGGGTGATGAGCGAGTACGTGCCCGCGCCGCCCGGCAGGGGAACGTCGCCGAACCGCCAGCCGAAGACGCTGCCGTAGAACTCCTTCGCGGCAGCCGCGTCGCTCGTGTACAGCTCGGTCCAGGACAGCGAGCCCGGCTCGTCCACCAGGTCGACGCCCTTGGTGGTGCCCGGCTGCCAGACGGCGAACTGTCCGCCCAGCGGATCACTGTACTGCGCCATCCGGCCCCACTCGTCGAGGTCCATCGGCGGTACCCGCACGGTGCCGCCGGCGCGCTCGACGGCCTCGGTCGTGGCCTCCGCGTCGGTGACGCTGTAGTAGATCATCCAGGCGGGCCGTGCGCCCTCCTCGGTGAGCTTGCCCAGCCCGGCGACGATCTTGCCGTCCTTGCGGAACACCCCACCCTCCATGTCCTCCCCCTCCCCCATGGACTCGTAGTCCCATCCGAGGACCGCGCCGTAGAAGGCGGCGGCGGCCCGGACGTCGGGGGCGCCGAGGTCGAGCCAGCAGGGGGAGCCGGGAGCGAAGTCAGTGGTGATCACCGCGATGTCCTTTCACAGGCCTCTTTGACCTCAGCCTGGCACCGGGCACTGACAATCGCCCGCCGGCCTCCCGGGCGGGCGCGCGGGAGGGGCGAGGGCCGCAGCCGGCTCGGGGTTTCCTGCCGCGGCCCTGTTCCCGGCCCCGGACCGGCGGAAGGTGAACCGCTCCGGCACGGGTGCGCGTGCCCGGGCGGTGCGCGGACATGCTGCGCCGACCGGGTGAAGTGCGAGCTGCCGGGCCCGGGCGGGTGCCCCTCCGCACTCGTCGGCTCCGGCCGAATGCCCGGCCGCCGCGCACAAGTTCCCCACAATTGACGAGGTTTCGTGTTTGCCGCGGCAGTCCCAGGCAAGCCGGTCTCCATGACTGAAGAGAACAAGAACACGAATCGGCAGGCATCCACTGCGACCGCGCAGTCCAAGGCCCGGCGCACCGCCGACAAGGCGACCGCTCCCGCATCGCGCACCGCCAAGGGCACCGCCAACCAGGCCGCGGACAAGGCCGGTGACGCCGCGTCGGGCGCCGGCGCCGGCGCGAAGCGCGCAGCTGACACGGCGTCCGGTGCCGCGCAGACCGCCGCCAAGGGCGTGGAGGCGGGCCGCAAGGCGGTCGTCTCGGCTTCGGGTCAGGTCGCGTCCGTGGCCAAGACCGCGTGGACGGTCATCGCCAACCGGAAGATCGTCGCCGCCGGAGTCGGCGCCGGCCTGACCGCCGTGAGCGCCGCCTCGTACGCCGCGGGACGCCGCTCGGCACGCCACACCCACGGGCCGATCACCCGGCTCACCGGCGGGCGCATCTGACGCGGAGGCAACGCCCGGGCAGGGCGATGCTCCCTGCACGGGCCTCCTCCTCAAGGGCCGGAAGCGCCGTGCACCCTGGCCGTGCCGTTCCGTGACGTTCGCGCTGCCGAACTCCTCCAGCGGATTTCCGCCTCTCCGGACTGGCCGGTGCGGAATGCGGGGACCTTTTCGGTACTGCGCGTGCCGGCGTGGCCCTTGGCGGTGGATTCAAGCGGCCTTGCCATCGCGTGACTTGTCCTCTCCGCCAAACCTGCCGCCCGGAGACGTCGGATACGATATGTGTCCACGTTGAGGAGGCGAAGGTGCTCGGAAGGGGTACGCGGCTGCTCGCGGGCGTCATGACGGTGGCCTGGACGGTTCTCGTCGGCCCCAGTGCACCGAGCGGTGCCCTCGCTTTCGGGTCACTGCCCGTCGACGTCGTCAGGGACGCCGTACCGAACCGGGTCATGACGTGGAACCTCTGCAACCCCTGCGACGTGAGCAACGTCGACCGGGCAGCGGACATCGCCACCTTTGCGCCCCAGGTCATCGGCCTGCAGGAAGCGTGCGTGCGTGATGTCGAAAGGATCCGGGACCATCTGGAGAACCTCCACGGGCTCGTTTATCACGTCGCGTACGGGACGGTTCTCCAGCATTGGGGCCGCTGCGGAGGAGCGCCGTGGAATCCGGGAGCCTATGGTCAGGCGATCCTCTCGGCGGCACCGATGACCGACCCCGTCAGCGTGGAATATCCCGACGGCGGATCCGAAGACCGCGGGTACCTGGCGGTCACCACCACGGTGGACGGCCAGTCCGTCCGGGTCTTCAACACCCACCTCGCCCAGCGACGTCAGGAGGCGGTCCGGGAAAGGCAGGCCGGTGTACTCGCCGCAGCCGTCGCGCGGCACGACCGCGCGATTGTCGTCGGCGACTTCAACGCCGTGCCGGACGCCCCGGAACTCACCGGGATGTGGGCACTGGCCACGGACACGGACCCCCGGTGCGCTCCCACGTCCACGGGCGCCTGCGAGCCGACCACCGACTGGCAGAGCAAGTTCGACTACGTCTTCCTGCGCGGTTTCGCCCCGCTCAGGCACCGTGTGCATCCGACCCCGTCCTCGGACCACCATCTGGTGCAGGCCGACCTGGCCCCTCACCAGTGATCAGCCGAGGTCGCCGGTCCGCTCAGCGGCAGGGTGCGGCACGGTGATCGCCAGCACAGCGGTGTCGTCCTCCACGCCCGTGCCGAGGGCGTCGAGCAGGTCACTCAGGGCTTCGACGATGGCGGATGCGGTCGTGGGGGCCAGCGCGCGGGCGAAGTCCAGCAGCGCTTCGTCGCCGTAGCGGCTGTCGGATTCGTCGGTGCGGGCCTCGGTCAGTCCGTCGGTGTAGAGGAGCAGGGTGTCGCCGGGGGCGAGGTGGACGGTGATGGTGGCGATCTCTACGTCGGGCAGGACGCCGATGAGCTGGCCGCCGGGGGTGGGCAGGTAGTCGGCGCTCCCGTCGGCGCGCATCAGCAGTGCGGGCTGGTGTCCGCCGCTGGCCAGGGTGACGCGGAAACCGCCCTGGTCGTCGGGGGTCAGCACGCCGAAGAGGACGGTGCAGAACCGTGGGTCGGTGCCGTGGTACTCGTGGTTGAGCACGGTGTTGAGGTTGCGCAGGACCCCGGCCGGGTCGGGGTCGTAGACGGCGGCGGCCCGCAGGGTGTACCGGGCGAGCGAGGTGATGGCGGCTGCGGCGGCGCCCTTGCCGCACACGTCCCCCAGGAACAGTCCCCAGGTGCCGGCGGCCAGGGGGAACAGGTCGTAGAAGTCGCCGCCGACCTCGTCGACGGAGGCGATGTGGTAGTGCGCGGCCACCTCCAGACCGGGTACGTCGGCCAGCGCGGGCGGCAGCAGCGTCCTCTGCAGGGTGGTCGCCAGGCGCTGCAAACGCTCGCGTTCGCGTTCGCCTTCCTGGCGGGCGCGGAGCAGTTCGGTTTCGTAGGCGCGGCGGTCGGAGGCGTCGAAGACGGTGGTGCGGATCAGCAGCGGCTTCCCGTCGGCGCCGGTCTTGACGATCGACGTCACCAGGACCGGCAGGCGGCTGCCGTTCGCGGTCTTCAGCTCCAGCGCGATGCCGCTGATCTCGCCCTGCATGCGCAGCAGCGGCGCGAAGTGGGTCTCGTGGTAGAGCTTGCCGCCGACGGTGAGCAGGTCGGTGAAGCGTTTGCGTCCGACCAGGTCCTCGCGCCGGTGGCCGAGCCAGTTCAGCAGTGTGGTGTTGATCTTGGCGATCTGCCCGTCCAGGAGGGTGGAGAGGTAGCCGCAGGGCGCGTTCTCGTAAAGGTCCTCGGCGCTGTCCTCCAGCAGGGCGGAGACGGCCGACCGCTCGTCGGCCGGGTCTTCGTCGGGCTCGCGGCCGTCGCCGGCTCGGCACATCACCGGCTTGTTGCTGACGCGAACGAGGCGATCGTCGCCGCGGTCGCCTCCGGCTCGCTGAGCTGCGGGCAGTGCCCCGTCGCGGTCAGGGTGACCAGTTCGCTGCCGCTGATCTGGGCGTGGACGAACGCGCCCACTTCCGGCGGGGCGATCGCGTCGCTGGAGCACTGCGCGATCATGGTGGGTACGGTCACCCGGGCCAGGTCGGCACGGTTGTCGGACAGGAACGTGGCGCGGGCGAAGATCCGGGCGATCTTGGGGTCGGTCCGGCAGAAACTGTTGGTCAGCTCCTCCCCCAGCTCCGGCCGCTCCGGATTGCCCATGATCACCGGGGCCATCGCCGCCGACCAGCCCAGATAGTTCGACTCCAGCGAGTCCAGCAGCTCGTCGATGTCCTCGGCGCTGAATCCGCCCCGGTAGCCGGCCTCCGGGTCGTCGATGTAGCAGGGCGAGGGCGTGAGCAGCAGCAGGCCGGCGAAGGCGTCGGGCTCGGCGATGGCGGCCAGCGCGCCGATCATGGCGCTCACGGAGTGCCCCACGAAGATCACCGGGCCCATGTCGAGGTCCCGGCAGATCTCCAGGACGTCCTCGGCGTAGCCGTCGAGCGTGGTGTACCGCTCCTCGCTCCACGCGGAGAGGTCCGAGCGGCCCGCTCCCACGTGGTCGAAGAGGACCACCCGGAAGTCCTGCTCGAGCCTCGGGACGACCAGCCGCCACAGGTTCTGGTCACACCCGAACCCGTGCGCCAGCATGACCACCGGCCCGTCCTCCCGGCCGGTCATCGTCACGTGATTCCTGCTGCGTACGTCCATACGAGCAATCTTGCACCCCACTCGTCCAGGCACGCACACACTGCGCCCCACCCTGGACGGTCGCGGGCGGAATGTGACCACCGGAGCGAGGCCCGCGTGAGCAGGCCCGGTGCCGTGGCGCGACCCGCCGGGTAGGGTCATTCCGGTCGCGGCGCCTGACCGGCGAGGGACAATGGTGGCGCCAGCTTTCACCAGCGGAAGGCAGCCGTACACGTGAACGACATCGGTCACGCGGGGCAGCGTGGACCGGCTTTTTCCTCCATGCCCGCTCCCTCCGGCGGGCGGGACGGCAGCACGCGCGACGAGCTGTCCACCGCGCAGCCCGAGGCCTGGGACCACCTGGTCCTGCTGAACGAGGCGAGCGCCAAGGTCGGAACCACCCTGGACCTTCAGCGGACGGCGCAGGAGTTCGCCGACTTCGCCGTCCCGCGCCTCGCCGACGGGTGCGCCGTCGACCTCCTGGAGTCGGTGCTGCGCGGCGAGGAGGGCGCCCGCTGGACCGGCTCGCGGCCTCCCGTGCTGCGGGCCATGGCGGTGACCCAGATCCCGCAGCTCGGCAACCTGGAGCCCGACCCCGTCGGGGAGATCGCCACGAGTGACCCCACGCTGGTGGGCATGCAGTGCCTCATGGCCCGCGAACCCGTGCTGATCAGCACGATCGGCCCGGACGAGTACGAGCGGATCGCCGTCACCCGGAGCGCGGCGGCAGAGATGCGCAAGGCCGGTGTGCACAGCTACATGGTCATTCCGCTGATCGCGCGCGGCGTGCTGCTCGGTCTCGCGGACTTCGTCCGCTCCACCGGCCGCCCGCCCTTCACGCACACCGACCTGGCCCTCGCCGTGCAGCTGGGGTCGAAGGCGGCCGTCTTCGTCGACAACGCACGGCTGTACGGGCGCGAGCGCGACCATGTCGTCACCCTGCAGCGCAGCCTGCTGCCGCGGACCACCCCGCCCACCCCCGGACTGGACGTCTCCACCTGCTATGCGCCGAGCTCCGATCCGGGCGGTGTGGGCGGCGACTGGTTCGACGTGGTGGCGCTGCCCGGCGGGCGTACGGCCCTGGTCGTCGGCGACGTGATGTCGCACGGTCTGCCCGCCGCCGCGACGATGGGGCGGCTGCGCTCGGTGGCGCGCACGCTCATGGCGCTGGACATAGCCCCGGAGCGGGTGCTCGCCCGGCTGGACCTCGCCGCGCGCGACCTGGAGGAGGACCAGATCGCGACCTGTCTGTGCGTGGTGCACGACCCGTTCGACGGCGACTACACCGTGGCCCGGGCCGGTCATCCGCCGCCGCTGCTGGTCACCGCGGACGGCACGGCCCGCTACCTCGACGTACCGGCCGGGGCGCCGCTCGGTGCCGGGGTGATCCCCTACGACTCGGTGCGCGTGCCGGTGGAGCCCGGCAGCAGGCTGGTGCTGTTCACCGACGGCGTGTGCAAGACGCGCACGGACGACATCGACGCCCAGCTCCAGCGGCTGCTCGACGCGGCTGCCTCCCCACGCACCCGGGACCTGGACGCGGACGGCCTGATCCGCGTGTGCCTGCCCCCCGCGCCCCGGTTCGACGAGGCGGTCATGGTGGTGGCGAGGAGCGGCTCCCCCGGGGCGGCCCCCGACGTGGGGGAATGGCGGCTGCCGGGCGACGGGTCGGCCGCGGGTGCCGCGCGCCGTCTCGTGCGGGAACGGCTCGAGCACTGGAGGCTCTCGGACCTGGCCGACGTGACCGAGCTGGTCGTCAGCGAGCTGGTGGGCAACGCGCTGCGGTACGGGTACGGCCCCGGCCACCTGCGTCTGCTCCGGCACGAGCGGCTCGTGGTCGAGGTGTCGGACACGGGACCGGACCTGCCGCAGATCCAGCACACCACCCTGAGCGACGAGGGCGGGCGCGGCCTGCAGCTCATCAACATGCTGTGCCGCCGCTGGGGGTCGTGCCGCACGCCCACCGGCAAGGTCGTCTGGGCCGAGCAGGACATTCCCGACACGGCCCGGCCGGTGTCGTGACCGGGTGACCTGTACGGCCGTGAGGCGGGCCCGCCTCGGCCGTCCCCTCCTCACGCCGTGGGCCAAATCGACGGACCCCGCGCCGGCAGCGGTGCTCGCGGCGCCCGATGACACCCTGCCTCGCCACACGACTGGAGCGCTCCCGCCTCCAGCACTGACGCCGAGCGAGCGTTTCATCCGCAGGGGTTGAGCCCCAACAGACTCATTCCTTGACACGAATATTCGTTGCCAGGAATACTAGTCCGCATGGAGCCACTCCTCACCGCACTGGCCGACCCGGCCCGCTGGCGGCTCGTGAAGCTGCTGGCCGAGCGGCCCCGTCCGGTCGGCGTTCTCGCCGAGCTCGCCGGGGCGCGTCAGCCGCAGACGACCAAGCATCTGCAGACTCTTGAGCGCGCCGGCGTCGTCGCCTCGGAGCGGACCGGTCAGCGCCGCATCTACACGCTCCGTCCCGCTGCCCTGCGGGAGCTGGCGGCTGCGCTGATCCGGCTCGCCGACGCCGCGGAGCGGGCCGGCGGCCCGCACGCGACGCACGAGCGGTACGGGCTCGGTCTCCGTGCGGAACGGCTCGCGGCGGAGGAGCCGGGGTGGGCCGACGGCCGCTCGTTCGAGTTCCACCGGTCGCTGGCGGGGCGCCCCGAGCTGGTCTGGCGTCACCTGACGGAAGTCCCGCTTCTCGCCCGCTGGTGGACGCCGGACGACCTGCGCGTCTGCGAGCTGGTCTTCGAGGCGCGGCCGGGTGGGCGGATCGTCCAGGAGTACCGCGACATCGAGGACACCGGCGACTGCGCCCCGGTCGCCGGGCGCGCGGAGGGAGTCGTCGACGACGTCCGCCCCGGCGAGCGCCTCACCTACCGGCTCTCGCCCCTGCTGCCCGACGGCAGTCCCGCCTTCACCACGCACGTCGACATGAGGCTGCGGCCCACCGGCACCGGCACGGACCTCGACGCCGTCTGGCGGATCACCCACAGCACGCTCGACGCCGCGGACTTCATCGCCGGCATCGAGATCGGCTTCGGCCAGAGCCTCGACAAGCTCGCGGCGACCCTGGCCGGCGACGCGCACGACACCGGCATCACCGATGACAACAACGGCACCACCACAAGGAGAACGTCATGACGAACCCCACCGGCCGCAGGGTGACCGCGAACCTGAGCCTCACCCTCGACGGGCGTTACCACGGTCCTGGCGGGCCCGCCGACTTCGGCATGTTCGTGCCGTATGTGACCACCGACGTCGCGCGCAGCCACCTCACGCGCATATGGGAGGACGCGACGACTGCGGTGCTCGGCCGGGTCAACGCCGAAGGATTCCTGGGGTACTGGCCGACGGTCGCCGATGACGAGAACGCCGACCCGCGGGACCGCGGATACGCGAAGTGGCTGGTCGACGCGGAGAAGGTGGTCCTCTCGACCACCTTGACCGACGCCCCGTGGGAACGGGCCCGTGTGGTGAACGCCCCCGCTGCGGACGTCGTCACCGGCCTCAAGGCCACCGGTCAGGGCGACATCCTCGTCAACAGCAGCGCGAGCGTCATCAAGCCGCTGCTCGCCGCCGACCTCGTCGACCGGCTCTACCTCATGATCCTCCCCGAGATCGCCGGGGGCGGGCCGCGGCTGTTCGACGACGGCCTGCCCGCTTCCAAGTGGCAGCTCACTTACCAGGAGACCGGCGACCTGGGCGAGATGGCCATGGTCTACGACCGCGTCCGCTGAGCCGGTCGTCCGGCGCCCCGCTCACGCGGGTGAGCGGGGCGCGTCACGCGGTGGGCCCGGCAGGCTCACCGTCCGGTGGGGTCAGGGCAGGGTCCATTTCTGGTTGGGGCCGGTGTGGCAGGTCCACAGATGGACCGGCGTGCCGTCGTTCCATGTGCTGCCCGATGCGTCGAGGCACTTGCCGGACTGCGGGTTGCGGACCGTGCCGTCGGACTGGGCCGCCCACTTCTGCGCCCCCGAGCCGTTGCACGTCCAGAGCTGGACCTTCGTACCGTCCGCGCTGCCGCCCCCCGACACGTCCAGGCACTTGCCCAGTGCCCGCAGCGTGCCGTCGCCCGGCACCGACCACCGCTGCGCCGCGGTCCCGTTGCACGTCCAGATCTGCACCTTCGTACCGTCCGCCGACAGCCCGCCGTCCACGTCCAGGCACCTGCCGCCAACCCCCTTCACCGCACCGGAGCGTGGGCCGGGTTCCTGGCCGCCGGCCTGCTTGATGCGGATGTCGCGGAAGGAGACCTCGTCGCCGTCGCCGTGGTTCTGGATGCCGATGTGGCCCTGGCGCAGGCTGCGTACCGGGTCGGTGTTGGTGAAGTCGTTGATCTTGCGGCCGTTGAGGAAGATCTCCAACCGCTCGCCCGTCACGCGCAGTTCGTAGGTGTTCCACTCCCCCGGCGGGTTCAGCGCCGCATCCCGTGCGGCGATGTCGGCGGACTGGAAGCCGTAGACGGCGCCCGTGGTGCGGTCGGCCGCGTCGGTGGCGTCGATCTGGATCTCGTAGCCGTTGTTGACCGCCGACCACGGGTCGTCGGAGGCGGGGAAGCCGATGAAGACCCCGGAGTTGTCGTCCCCGGCCGCCTTCCAGTCGAGCTTCAGGGAGTAGTCGCCGGTGAACTCCTTGGCGGAGTACCACAGCATGCCGAGACCGCCGTGGGAGGTGAGGGTGCCGTTGGCGAGGGTGAAGCCGCCCGGCCCGGCCTGCCGCCAGCCGGTGGTGGACGCACCGCCGAACAGCTCCGTGTAGCCGGTCTCGGGACGGCAGTCGGCCTTGGTCGTCCCGGCGGCCCAGCGGATGCCGCCGAGGAGGTGCCTGCGGAAGGCGGGCTCGGTGTACGACTCGTCGGTGTGGCCGCCCCCCGTGTAGAAGGCCCGCCCGCCCCGGTAGTCCTTGCACCAGGCGATCGGATGGTCGCCGGACATGGTGCCGCCCGAGTAGCTGGACTCGTCCAGCGAGGCGAGGACGTGGGCGGTGGAGCGCGGGTTGGTGCGGTAGTTGTACCACTCGTCGGTGCGCTGCCAGGTGCCGCCCAGGTGGGCGGTGGAGTCGTGGGCCCGGTCCTCCACCTTGACGGTGGCGGGCTGGATGGCCGGGTGCGAGTGGAAGAGGGCACCGGCCAGTCCCTCGTAGAACGGCCAGTCGTACTCCGTGTCGGCCGCGGCGTGGATGCCGACGTATCCGCCGCCGCCCTGGATGTAGCCCTCGAAGGCGGTCTGCTGGGCCGCGTTGAGCACGTCGCCCGTGGTCGACAGGAAGACGACCGCCCGGTACCGGGCGAGGTTGGCGGGGGTGAAGGCCTGGGCGTCCTCGGTGGCGTCGACGGTGAAGTTGTTCGCCGAGCCGAGGTCGCGCAGCGCGGCGATGCCGTCGTCGATCGAGGAGTGCCGGAAGCCGGCCGTCCGGGAGAACACGAGGATCCTGTACGCCGGGTCGGCCGCCGTCCGTGTCTCATTCCCCGCGGCCCGGGACTGGCCCTGGGGTGTCGGCTCGGCCGCGGCCTGCGGGGTCAGGCAGAGCACGGCGGCGGTGAGCAGGCCGAGGGCTGCTTTCAGGTGGGGTCGCATGTACGGTCGCCTCCTTTCTACGGCAGGGTCCATTTCTGGTTGGGGCCGGTGTGGCAGGTCCACAGATGGACCGGCGTGCCGTCGTTCCATGTGCTGCCCGAGGCGTCGAGGCACTTGCCGGACTGCGGGTTGCGGACCGTGCCGTCGGACTGGGCCGCCCACTTCTGCGCCCCCGAGCCGTTGCACGCCCAGAGCTGGACCTTCGTACCGTCCGCGCTGCCGCCCCCCGACACGTCCAGGCACTTGCCCAGTGCCCGCAGCGTGCCGTCGCCCGGCACCGACCACCGCTGCGCCGCGGTCCCGTTGCACGTCCAGATCTGCACCTTCGTACCGTCCGCCGACAGCCCGCCGTCCACGTCCAGGCACTTGCCGCCGACCCCCTTGACCTCACCGGAGGCGGTTCCGCCGCCGGTCGTGGCGAAGGAGAAGTCGTCGATGTCGAACAGCGAGCCGCTGCCGCCCTTGAACACGAGGTGGAGGGAGGTGGAGCCGGCCGGCTGGTTGCCGAGTGTGGCGGTGACGTCCTGGAAGGTCTCCCAGCCGCCGGTCACCGGCACGGTCGCCGTGCCGAGCAGGGTGCCCGTCGGGGAGCCCGCGCGTACCTCGATCGTGCCGCCCGCGCCCGCGGAGGAGACCCGGGCCGTGAACCTGGTGGCGTTGGCCAGGGCGTACGGCCTGAAGGAGATCCAGTCGCCGTTGTCGATGTGCCCGACTGTCCTGCCGCCGTGCGCGGGTGCGTGGCTGACGACCTGGACGCCCGAGGAGCCGCCGTAGTGCTCGGCCTGGCGGTGGCTGGGCTGGGTGACGTGCTGGTCGTGCGTGGTGAGCGCGGGCTGGCCGTTCGCGCCCTTGTCGGTGTACTCGGCGTCGACGACCCCGAAGATGTTGGCGTTCGGGTCGTGCTCTCCGTCCGCCAGGGTCTGCAGGGTGCCGGTGCAGCCGGTGGCGGAGGTCTGCGGGTGGCCGTGGCTGTCGTGCCCGACGATGAAGGTGACCTTCACCTTGGAGCAGTCGACGGTGCCGTCCTCGGGGTCGGTCACCGTCACCTTGAACGGGATCGCGGCGCCGAAGTCGTGGATGCTGCCGTCGACGGGCAGGTCGAGCCGCACTACGGGTGCGGTGTTGCCGACGGTGATCTGCACCGACGCGGTCGCGGACTTGCCGGACGTGTCCGTGACCTTGAGCGTGGCCGTGTACTGGCCGTTCGCGGAGTACGTGTGGGAGGGGTTGGCGGCGGTGGAGGTGGCTCCGTCGCCGAAGGTCCAGGCGTAGGCCAGGGCGTCGCCGTCGGCGTCGGAGCTGCCCGCCGAGGAGAACGACACGGCCAGCGGCGCCTTTCCGGAGGTGACGCTCGCCTTGGCCTGGGCCACCGGGGCGTGGCCGCCCGTGACGTGCTCGATGCGGTACAGGGCGGAGTTCTCGTCGCCGTTGAAGTACCCGGTGCCGTAGTCCAGGACGTACAGGGCGCCGTCCGGTCCGAAGGCCATGTCCATCACCTGGGTGCCGCTCCAGGGGAAGGAGTTGATGGACTGCACGGTGCCGTCGGCGGCGGACTCGATGCGCTTGATCCAGCGGCGGCCGAACTCCCCGGCGAAGAAGTCGCCGTCGTACTCCTGCGGGAACTTCACCTCGGAGGCGGAGGAGGCGTCGTAGCGGTAGACGGGGCCGCCCATGGGTGACTCGGAGCCGCTGCCGAACGCGGGCACCGATCCGCCGTTGTACGGGATCCAGGCGGGCTGGGCGGGCGGCAGGTCGGTGAGGCCGGTGTTGTTGGGCGAGGTGTTCCTGGGCGCCGCGCAGGTGAACTTGGCTCCGGAGGTGCCGGTGGCGAAGTCGTAGTCGGTGTAGGCGTCGTTGTTCCCGGTGCAGTACGGCCAGCCGAAGTTGCCCGCCTTGGTGATGCGGTTGAACTCGACCTGGCCCTCGGGTCCGCGCTGGGGGTTCGCGGTACCCGAGTCGGGGCCGTAGTCGCCGAGGTGGACGATGCCGGTGGCCTTGTCGACGCTCATGCGGAACGGGTTGCGGAAGCCCATCGCGTAGATCTCGGGCCGGGTCTTCGCGGTGCCGGGTGCGAAGAGGTTGCCGGCGGGGATGGAGTACGAGCCGTCGGCGTTCACCTTGATCCGCAGGACCTTGCCCCGCAGGTCGTTGGTGTTGCCGGACGAACGCTGGGCGTCGTAGGCAGGGTTGCGGTTCGCGCGTTCGTCGATCGGGGTGAAGCCGTCCGAGGCGAAGGGGTTGCTGTCGTCGCCCGTGGACAGGTAGAGGTTGCCCGCCGCGTCGAAGTCGATGTCGCCGCCGACGTGGCAGCAGATGCCCCGGGTCGCGGGCACGTCGAGGATCTTCTTCTCACTGGCGAGGTCCAGGGTGCCGTCCGTCCTGAGGACGAATCGGGAGAGCCGGTTCACGCCGTCGTACGGGGCGAAGTCGGCGGCCGTGCCGTTGGCCGGGGCGTCACCGCCCGGTGTGCTGAGCTTGGGCGCGTAGTAGAGGTAGACGTGCCGGTTGGACGCGAAGCCGGGGTCCACGGCGACGCCCTGCAGGCCCTCCTCGTCATGGCTGTAGACGTCCAGCTTGCCGGCCACGGTGGTGGTTCCGGCGGCGTTGGTCAGCCGCAGGGTGCCGTCGCGCGAGGTGTGCAGCACCGAGCGGTTCGGCAGCACCGCGAGCGTCATGGGCTCGCCCGTCTCGGCCACGCCCTTGGCGAGCGTGACCTGCTGGAACTCCGGGGCGGCGACCGCCTTGGCCCCGCCGACCGGATCGTCGGGTGCGGCGGCGGCCGGGGGCACCGGCAGCAGACAGCCGACGGCGCAGGCCACGGCGGTCAGCAAGAGACGGGCACGTCTGTGTGTGAGCGGTCTCGTGCGCACAGGGTCTCCCAAATGTGGGGTGGGACGACGGCAGACCGCAGCGGCCTGCCGGGCTTGCGGGCGCGCGCCGTCGCGCCGTCGAGACCGGTCGGCCAGCTTTATGACCGGTTCATTTCAAGGAAGTTAGCGGGCTTTGTTGAGCTTCGTAACCCGTTAGGTACAAGATCTCGTTACTTTCTCTTCCAGCAGGACAAAGTCGGTGAGGCGTCGTCGGCGTCAGCTCGTCCCCGACGGCCGTTCTCCGGGCGCCCGGAGTGGCTCGGGTGAGGCGAGGTCGGCGAGCAGGCGGTCCGCCGTAAGGGCCGGTACCGTCCGGCCGCGGAAGCCGGTGGTCGTCGTCGCGGCGAGCAGGGAGTTGAGCACCGCTTCCTCCACGCCGTCCAGAACGGCTTCGAAGAGCGGCCCCAACGCGGCGTCGGCCACAGGTCTTTCGGCCCCCGGCCGGGTGCCGAAGGCCACGGCGTAGTCACCGCTGCCGTGACTGTAGGCCGCGCCCGTGCGGGCCAGGGCGAACACCGCGCGCCGTGCGACACGGGTCAACTGCCGGGCGTCGAGCGGGGCGTCGGTGGCGACCACGATCATGCAGGAGTCGGCCTCCGCGGCGGGCGCCGGATCGCCGGCGTCGAGGCCCGGGGCCCGGGGCGCGACGGTGCGGCCCAGGACCCGCAGGGTGCCGCCGAAGTTCGCCTGCACCAGGACGCCCGCCGTACAGGACAGCCCCGCCAGGTCCAGCAGGCGGGAGGCGGTCCCGATTCCGGCCTTGAAACCGAGGGCGACCGTGCCGGTTCCCGCGCCGACGCACCCCTCGGCCACCGGCCCGCCGCAGGCGCCGTCCAGGGCGGCGCGGACGTGCTCCTCGTGGACGGGCCGCGCACGGATGTCGGACAGGTAGCCGTCGTTGCACTCCCCCACGACGGGGTTGAGGCTCTGCACCTCCTGGCATCCGGGCCGCTCCAGCATCCAGCCGACGAGGGCGTCGGCGACGCGGAAGGCGGACAGGGTGGAGGTGAGCAGCACCGGGGTCTCCAGCGCGCCGAGTTCGGTGAGCTGGGTCGTGCCGACGAGTTTGCCGTAGCCGTTGCCGGTGAAGACGCCCGCGGGCAGCGGCGCCCGGGGGCCGACGGCATCGGGCACGACCGCGGTGACCCCGCTGTGCACGCCGGGTGGCCGGCGGACGGTGGTGTGGCCGACGCGGACGCCCGGCACGTCGGTGATCGCGTTGCGGGGCCCGGTCACGCCGCGCCCGACGACGATCCCGAGGTCCCGGGCCCGGCGCGCGGCGCCCGGTGCCGGGGGTGAGGGAGCCGGTGGTTCCATGGGCGGGACCCTACGCGTGCCGCTCCCGCGGACGGGGTGGTGCGGGTTCTGCGGGGCCGTACGCCGGTCTGCTCGCGCTCCGGTCATTCCGCGGCCCGATCCGGACAGAGCCGTACGGATTGGACTGCATGGGGTCGGACCGGGGTAACGCCCCGGGAATGGCGCATACTTCGTCCTCCTCCCCCTCCACCGACGGGAACGACGCCCGGCTCGGCGCGGGTGCGGGCCTCAAGGGTCCCAGGACCGGCCGTGACCGTGCCGCCGCCGGGCTCTGAGGTCGGCTCGGTCGGTAGGGGTGCTGTGGTGCGTCGGTGGTTCGGTCGGGAGCTGTGATGCGTCCGTGGTGCGGCCGGGAGCTGTGTCGCGTCCGTGGTGCGGCCGGGGACCGTGCGACATCCGCTGCTCGGTCGGAACTGCGGTGGACCGCTGCTCGTTGCTCGTGCGAGAGCGGCCCGCGAGGCGTGCGCGGGCCGCTCGCACACGGGCGGACGAGTGTCCGTCGAGGGTGTGGACGTCGCCGTAGATGGGGTCTCGCTCCGTGCCGCCTTGAGGCCCGGCTGCTCACCGCCGACCCGCCCGCCGTCGTAAATTGCCTCGCGCCGTGGCCGGAGCGGGCCGAGACTCCTGTCATGGATGACATGGGGGCGTTCCGGGACGCGGTCACCGCGTGGGCGACGGGTGGCCCGGGCGGCGCCGCGCACGAACTGGCCGCGCGACTGTCCGTCCGGGTGGCGGTCCTGCTCGAAGGGCTGAGTGACGTGGCGGCGGTCAACGCGCTGGCCGAGCGCCGCGGCCGGAACCTGGCGGCGGAAGGGGTCTGCGTCCTGTCCATCGGCGGTGCGATGAGCGTCGGACGCTACGCCCCGCTCCTCGGTGCGCCCGGCCTCGGCCTGCGCCTCACGGGCCTGTGCGACGAGGCGGAGCACCCCTACTATGCCCGTGGTTTCGAACGGGCCGGTGCGGCCCAGCACGACATCTTCGTCTGCGCGGCGGACCTGGAGGACGAACTGATCCGCGCGCTGGGCGTGACGCGGGTGGAGGAACTCGTCCGGGCGGAGGGCGACCTGCGCCCGTTGCAGACCTTCCTGCGCCAGCCCGCACAGCAGGGCCGCGCCCCGCAGCAGCAGTTCAGGCGCTTCCTCGGGACGAAGAAGGGGCGCAAGATCCAGTACGGTCGTGTCCTCGTCGAGGCGCTCGACCCCGAGCGCGTTCCGGCCCCACTCGACGGTCTGCTCTCCAGCCTTTGACCGCTGGGCGGCGCGCCGGTTCCGACGGTGGCGGGCGAGCCGTCGGGAGGAGCCGACGCCTTCCCTATGACCGCCGATATCGAACGGATATCCGCCACCGCCACCGGCGAAGGCCCGAAAGACGGTGAAAGCCCTTGCCGTGCAGAGGGCGGGCACCGTATAACGATGAATTCCGTCGGGCCTCACACCGAAATCGCTCCTGTTCTGGAGCGGGCTGGGAAATCGGGCCCTGTCCGGGTGCGAAAGGAGCATCGTGCGGGTGAGCCTCAAGGACGTCGCACTGCACGCGGGCGTCTCCATAAAGACCGTCTCCAACGTGGTCAACGGCTACCAGCACGTCGCTCCGGCCATGCGGGAGCGCGTGCAGCGGTCCATCGACGAGCTGGGTTACCAGCCCAACCTGACGGCTCGTCACCTGCGCAAGGGCCGTACCGGAATCGTCGCGCTGGCCCTGCCGGAACTGGGCAACCCGTACTTCGCCGAACTCGCGGCCGAGGTCATCGACGCCGCGGCCCGGCACGACTACACGGTGCTAATGGACCACACCCGCGGCCGGCGCGACCAGGAACTGCTGGTCAGCCAGGGCTTCCGCAGCCAGGTCATCGACGGTCTCATCCTCAGCCCCATCGAACTGTCGACGGAGGACCTCAGGGAGCGCGGCGAACACGTCCCGCTGGTGCTGCTTGGCGAGCGCGAGTACGACCTGCCCTACGACCACATCGCCGTCGACAACGTGGCCGCCGCGCGGGAAGCGGTACGCCACCTGCTCGCCCTGGGGCGGCGCCGCATCGCCTTTCTCGGCGCGCGGCGCGGACACAGCCAGCCCGCCCATCTGCGGTTGCAGGGCTGGCGGGAGGAGCTGGACGCCGCCGGGGTCGTCGCGGACGAGCGGCTGGTGGCCGTCACCGACGGCTGGGGGCATGCCGACGGCGCGGCCGCCATGGCCCGCCTGCTGGACACCGGTCACCGCCCGGACGCGGTGTTCGCCTACAACGACCTGATCGCCCTCGGCGCCATGCGCGTCCTGTCCGAGCGGGGTCTGCGCATCCCGGAGGACGTGGCCGTCGTCGGCTTCGACGACGTGGTGGAGGGCCGGTACGGGACCGTGACGCTCACCTCCGTCTCCCCGGACAAGGCGTCCATCGCCCGGACCGCGGTGGAATCGGTGCTGTGCCGCCTGCACGGCGGGGCGCCCGAGCCTCGCCGCGTCCACGCGCCCTACACCTTGGTGTGCCGCGAGAGCACCCTCGGACGCCGCTGACCGAGATCAATTCGGCAAGGCCCTGCCCTGTGGCGCAGGCCCGGCGGCAAGCGCATTCGTCAGCGTCTTCCTTTCGCTGCCCATTTCAGTGAGTTGACGAAGGGATTCGCCGTAGGCACGGTGGACTTGGTTTTTCGCCACAGATCGTCCACCACAATCTTTTCCGTGGGCGCGGTGATGGCGCTGTCCTCGTCGGCACTCGCGCTGAACCTGAGATACGGGCCGCTGCCCGCGTACACGTGCCGGCCGAACCGCGTGGCGGGGCCGGCCACGGGCGCTCCCGCCCGTGGCCGGCCCGGAGCCGTCTCCGCCGCCCGCACTCCGCGCAAATCGTGTTGCCCGGCGGGGAGTCGCGCATCATGCTCTCCCCATGGAACCCACGGCAGCCAAGGCATCCGACGTTGAACCGAGCAAGCGCGTGTCCCCCTGGCGGGTGCGCCCGTACCGGCCGGAGGACTGGGACGCCATCGCCCGCGTTCACGATCTGGCCCGGCTGGACGAACTGCGGCAGTCGGTCGGCACCGAGGCCTTTCTGACGCTGGCGGAGACCTTCGAGGAGGAAGGCCTTTTCGACGGCGAGGTGTGGGTCGCGGAGGACGGCCTCGCGGAACCGGTGGTCGTCGGGTTCGTCGCCCTGGCGGACGGCGAGATCACCTGGCTGTACGTGGACCCAACCCGTTATGGTCAGGGAATCGGGACAACGCTGCTGCGCCACGCCCTCGACCGTGGCGGCCCGGAAGTGGAGACCACGGTCCTGGACGGCAACGACCGTGCCCTCGCGCTCTACCGACGCGAGGGATTCGTCATCGTCGAGACCAAGCAGGGCAAGCTCGCGGGCAATGAGGCGTTCCCGGCCACGGGGCACATCATGAAATGGCACGCTCCTCCGACGTGAGGCAGAGGCCGCTGAGTCGGCGTGCTGATGACATGCGAGCCGTCAGGTACCGGGTGCTCGTTGCGCATGGCGCGGGCGCCGCGAGTCGCCTCGTCTCAGGGGGATGCGGTCGTGCTTCCCCGGATCTCCAAGCGGTGTGGCACCACGACGTCGAGTGGTGGTACCTCCGCCGCGGGGCTGTAGATGCGGTCCGCCAGGCATTGCAGGGCCCGTTCGGCGATGTGGCGTTTGTCGGGGACCACGGTTGTCAGGGGTGGGTTGGAGTAGCGCGCGTCCTCGACGTCGTCGAAGCCGGCCACGGCGATGTCGTGCGGGATGCGCAGGCCGCTTTCCCAGGCGACGTGCAGGGCGCCCAGGGCGAGTTCGTCGCTGAACGCGAAGACGGCGTCCGGGCGTGCGTCGGACTTCAGCAGGTCGGTCATCGCCTGCGCCCCGTCCCGTCGGTGCAGGGCGGCGACCGGCTTTTCCAGGGCGGGGTCGGGCGTCAGGCCCGCGCGTCGCAGGGCGTTGTGGTAGCCGTGCAGCCGCTGGCGGGCCGTGCCGTTGTGCAGGTGCGGCTGGAGGCCGATCGCGGCGATCCGCCGGCGGCCCGTCTCGATCAGGTGGGTCGTCGCCTGGTCGGCGGCGAGGACGTTGTCCACGGCCACGCGGTCGGCGGCGCCGTTCGGGTCCTGCTCGCCCAGCAGGACGACGGGTACGTCGCGGGCCCGGACGGCCAGTTCCTGCGGGCTCACGGACCATGGACTGATGATCAGGCCGTCCACCAGGCGCCCGCCGCTGTCCTCCAGCAGCCTGCGCTCCGCCTCCGGGTCGCCGAAGGTCTGGTCGATGACGACGGTCCAGGAGCGCTGCTGTGCGGCGTCGACGAGGAGGCCGGCGAGTTCCGAGAAGTAGGGCGAGTGCAGCTCGGGAACGGCCAGGCCGATGAGCCCGGTGCGGCCCGCGCGGAGGTTGCGCGCGGCGAGGTTCGGGCGGTACCCCAGCTGGTCGAGGGCGGCCTGGACCCGGGCCCGGGTCTCCTCGGCCACGGCCGCCGAGCCGCTGACGACGTTGGACACCGTGCGTACCGAGACGCCGGCCACGGCGGCGACATCCTTCAGGCGGCTCCTCACGGTGGTCATTTTCGCACGGTGCACCGGTCCCCCGAAAGATCATGACGACCGGCTCCCGTTGCGCGAGGGCGGCGACAGAGTTCTGGCACGGCCCTGTTGCAACGTTGCAATCATCGATGCACCATGAGAACTCCATCACCGAGGCCGGGAGGGACACCATGGGGCCGCACGTGTTCGCGGGGGTCAGCGCGAGTGAGCTGGACGTCGATGTCACTGCGGAGGTGTCCACCCTGTACGAGGACGGCATCACCGCTGTGAAGGGCGCCTTCCCGGTGCCGTGGGTGGACCGACTCCGGGAGGACGTCGAGGCCGCGTTCGAGGAGGCACTGTCCCGTCCCGGCGGTGCGGTAGGGCGCGGGCCGAACCGCTACTACGTCGAGATCCACCCCGAGCAGGTCAGGGGGTTCACCGAGCTGGTCGACCACCCTTGGGTGCGGTCCGTGTGCACCGCGGTCCTCGGGCCCGACTACCGCGTCGTGGAGCTGGGCTTCGACGTCCCGCTGGCGGGAGCCGTCAACCAGCCGTGGCACCGGGACTTCCCGATCCCCGAGGAGACCCGCCGCGAGCGGCGCCTGACGTCGCTCGCGTTCAACCTGACGACCGTCGACACCACACCGGACATGGGGCCCTTCGAGATCGCGCCGGGCACCCAGTGGGACGACGGCCCCGACTTCGAGCACGGCATGTTCCCACCCCGCTCGCGTTACGGCCGCTACCAGGAGCGGGCGGTACGCACGTATCCGCGGCGCGGCGACATCTCCGCCCGGTCGGCTCTGACCATCCACCGGGGTACGGCCAACGAGTCCTCCACGTCCCGCCCGGTGCTCGTGCTCGGCGTGGACGGGCCCGAGGCGACCAACGGCGAGCGGCACGACATGGCCGTCACCCACGCCTGCTGGGAGACGCTGCCCGAGCGGGTGCGCCGGCACCTCGACTGCGCGGTGGTGCAGGAGCTGACCCCGGTGACGCAGAAGCACACCATCGAGGGACTGGTGATGGGGGACGCCTGAGCCCCCTGACCCCCGACTCCCGGAACGGGGTGCCGCAGCTGGGCGGGGCGGGCACCCCGTCGGGTCGTTACCGCGTGAGCCAGGCCGCCTGGTCCGGGGCCAGTAGGCCGTGCTCGACGGGGCCGCTGGACAGGAGGACGGAGGTGTGCGCGGGCAAGGGGTGGGGCTCGGGCGAGAGGTTGACCGTGCAGGCGAAGCCCGGCTCGCGGGTGAACGTGAGCACCCCGTCGGGGGCGTCCAGCCAGGTCAGGGTCGAGTCGCCGAGGGCGGGATGGGCGCGGCGGACGCGCAGGGCCGCGCGGTACAGCTCCAGCATCGACGTGCCGTCGCCGGTCTGTGCCGCCACGCTGCGCCCGGCCCAGTCGGCGGGCTGCGGCAGCCAGGGGGCGGCGGTGGCGCCGTCGGGGCTGAAGCCGTAGGGCGCCTCCTGCCCGGACCACGGGATGGGGACGCGGCAGCCGTCGCGGCCGCGGTCGGTGTGGCCGGAGCGTTCCCAGATGGGGTCCTGGAGCACGGCCTCGGGCAGGTCCTCGACCTGGGGCAGGCCGAGTTCCTCGCCCTGGTAGATGTAGGCGCCGCCGGGCAGGGCGAGCATGAGGAGGGCGGCGGCGCGGGCGCGGCGGGTGCCCAGGTCCAGGTCGACGGGGCCCTCGGGGCGGTAGGGCTCGTTGGCGACCCAGCGCCGGGCGGCCCTGCGGCCGTAGCGGCTCACATGGCGTACGACGTCGTGGTTGGACAGGACCCAGGTGGCGGGGGCGCCGACCGCGCCGAGCATGGCGAGGGAGTTGTCGATGACCGCGCGCAGGTCCTTGGGGTCCCAGCTCGACATGAGGAAGTCGAAGTTGAACGCGGTGTGCAGGCCGTCGGGGCGGACGTAGGCGGCGAGCCGTTCGGGGGTCTCCGCCCATGCCTCGGCGACGAAGGTGCGGTCGCCGGGGAACTCGTCGGCCACCCTGCGCCAGGCGCGGTAGATGTCGTGCACCTCGTCGCGGTCCCAGTGCGGGTGCTCGACGTACCGCCGGGGCCGCCCGTCGTCCGGGTTCCGGCGCGGCGGCAGGTCGGGAAGCTCGGGGTGCTTGGCCAGACCGTGGGCGACATCGATGCGGAATCCGTCGACGCCCCGGCTGAACCAGAAGCGGATGATGTCCTCGAACTCCGCCCGCACGTCGGGGTGCTGCCAGTTGAGGTCGGGCTGCTGGGGTGCGAACAGGTGCAGGTACCACTCGCCGTCCGGCAGCCGCGTCCAAGCGGGGCCGCCGAAGGTGGACACCCAGTCGTTGGGCGGCTCGGCGCCGCCGGGGCCCCGACCGGGCCGGAAGACGTACCGTTCGCGCTCGGGACTGCCCGGTCCGGCCGCCACCGCCGCCCGGAACCAGGCGTGCTGGTCGGAGGTGTGGTTGGGCACGATGTCGGGGATGACGCGGAGGCCGTGCCGGTGCGCTTCCTCGATGAGCTGCTCCGCCTCGGCGAGGGTGCCGAACAGCGGGTCGATGTCGCGGAAGTCGGCGACGTCGTAACCGTGGTCCGCCATCGGCGACTTGTACCAGGGGTTGATCCAGATGGCGTCGACCCCGAGGTCCTTCAGGTACGGCAGGCGGGAGCGGATGCCGGCGATGTCGCCGACACCGTCGCCGTTGCCGTCGGCGAAGCTGCGGATGTAGACCTGGTAGATGACGGCGCTGCGCCACCAGGGTGCGGAGGTGTCGGACATGTGACTGCGGTGCTCCTTCGGTCGGAGGGTGTCGAGGCGGGGCGGTTACCGGCGGGCATCCGCCCGGCTGACGGCCGGCCGTCTCAGCCGCGCAGGTGCAGCTCGCCGACTGTCCGGCCCCCGCTGGTCTCCCCCGTCGGACGGAATCCAAGCCTGAGGCAGAAGCCCTCGGGGCCCGCGCCCGGATGCCAGGTGGTGATCAGGCGGGTGCCGCCGCGGCGGCGGCTCTCGGCGGCGACGGACTCCACGGCGCAGCGCCCGTGGCCCCGGCCCTGCTCGCCGTCCGCGATGCCGAGCCGCCACAGACCCGAACGGAGGTCGGTTCCGGTGCCCGCCCTTCCAGTCGATGTCGAAGAAGGCCAAGGGAAGCGACGGGCCGGTCACCGGTGACGACGAGGCGGGGCCAGGCGACACCGTGATGGACGTACGCCTCGGCCGGCGACGTCACGACCGGCGGCACCAGGTGCTCCTGACCGGGCCGGACCCGCAGGCCGATCGCCGCGTCGAAGCTGGCCGGGGTGATCTCTCTCAGCGCGAGTGCGGTCGTCATGCAAGGGCCTCACTTCGCATCGCGGCGGCACTGGTCGGCCTGGTGAGGATATGGCGGTGCACGTGCGGCACGCCGTTGACCGCGCGCCCCGGCCGACGACCGGGCCCGGCAGCCCTCGGCAGCCCTTCACCGCGGCGAAGCAGCGAGTCTTCATCAATCCATCACATCTTGTTCACCGGTCATCTACTCTTGGCGCTCTCACGATTCACCAGGGGGCGAGATGACCCATCCGTACGTGACGCCGGACCGGCCGGCGCCGAAGTGGGCGCGCAAGCGCTACGTGCTGCCCGCTCTCGGCCTCGTCTTCTTCCTCGGCATCGGAGCCGGCGCGGCCGACTCGCAGCCGACGGACGACGCGCAGCCGGCCGCGGCGAAGGCGCAACCCACCGCGACCGTCACCGCCACCGCCACCACGACCGCGGAGCCCGAGCCCGCGCCCACGGAGACCGTGAAGGTCAAGGTCAAAGTCACGAAGACGGTCACCGCCGAGCCGGCCTCCGACGCCGGCGCCGACGACAGCACCGGCGGCAGCGACGGAGGCAGCGTCTCCTACGACAACTGCGCCGCGGCACGGGCCGCAGGAGCCGCCCCCGTCCACCGGGGCGATCCCGGCTACGGCCGTCATCTCGACCGCGACGGCGACGGAACCGGCTGCGACTGGGGATGACGGACACGGCCCGCCGTGACGGGAGGAGCGCGACGCGCCTGCGGCAGCCGTGCCGGACCCGTCACCCGGCGACCGCCTCACGGTCCCGGCGGAAGCGCACGGTGTACGGGTGCTCCGCCCCCAGGGCCACCGTGCTGACGTCCACCACCGTCTGTATCAGCGCCCGGGCCTGACCCGTACGGCCGGCGGCGCACAGGACCAGCGCCAGGTCGGCCTGCGCCCTGAGGGTGTCCGGGTGTTCGGCGCCCTGGTGCCGCCGCCGTACGGCGATCACCTCACGGGCGGCGGTCTCCGCCTCCGCCAGCCTGCCCGCCGCACGCAGGATCCCCGCCAGGAGGTGGCGTGCGGCCCAGCTGTCGCAGTGCCCGGGGCCGAGCACCCGGTCGATGTCCCGCAGTGCGGCGCGTACGACGGGCTCGGCCTCGTAGGGCCTGGTGAGGGACAGCGCGCGGCCCAGGCTGAGACGTGCGGTCAGTGCCGCGGGGTGGTCGGCGCCGAGGGCTCGCAGGGCGTGGTTGACGGCCGTGCGGGCGAGTTCGTAGGCCTGCGCCGACCGGCGCTGCTCACCGACGTTGTCGGCCAGCCGGGCCATCGTCGTCAGCGTGGCGGGATGGTCCGGGCCCAGGAGGGACTTCTGCCCCTCCAGGGCGTGCTGCAACTGGACCTCGCCGAGCGTGTGGCGGGTGAGCCCCTGCAACGCGAGCGCGTAGTCGGCACGGGCCTGCAGGGTGTCGGCGTCCTCGGTGTCCGGACCGACGGGCGGGCGGCCCAGGACCTGTGCGTACAGCCGCACCGACGCGGCGAAGTCGCCCTCGCGAAGGGCTCGTCGGGCCTGTCGGACGACGTCGTCCGTGGTGGGCGCGGTCATCGAGGCTGGTCCTCCACGCGTGATCGAGTCCGGGGCGGGCGAACCCGCCCCTCTCTGCGGGCGTCGCGGTCCCTGGCGCATCGCCTGTGACATCCCCCGCGGCCGTCGCGGTCGGCGGTGCGGGCAGGGCACGGCGGTCGGCGCGCGGTGGTCGGCAGTCGGCGGAGGGCGCGTCCCGGCCGGCGAGCGCAGCGCCGTCGGAGGCACAGCTCCACCACCACGGCAGCCGCCCGGACATCGGCCCCCGGCCCCGCCCCCGGCGACCGCCCCTGCGTCCCACCGCTTCACGCCATTCCCGGGCCTGCCGCCGTTCGTACGCTCCGCACCGTCCTCGCCCTCCGCAGCGCCCTGCCACCGCGATGTGCGAAGCGACCGCCACCGAAGCGCCGGACCCCGGCGCGAGCCCAGGCACCCCCCCACCCACGGCCACGGCACTCAGTCGGACAACGGTCCCCCGCCCAGCCGCTCGAACTGCTGCTGCACATTCGCCGCGAAGGCCTGCGGCTCCGCGCCGCCGTAGCTCTGGCCCGTGGTGTTCATGGCCACCGTGAGCACGCCCTTGAACGGCGCGCCGGGCGAGGTGCGCACGGGCGTGCACAGGAAGCTGAACTCCTGCGGCATCGGGGCGTCGCACGTCCTGAGCGCCACCTGCGGCACCGTGGTGGGACGGCCCGTGCTGAGCGCGTCGTCCATCGCCTTGAAGACGCCGACCGCGTCGAGGCCGGGCAGCACCTGCCGCCCCGGGCTGAACTGCCGGACCATGCCGAAGGCCTGGCCCTGCCTGCCGTTGGCGTAGCGCAGCAGGTGCTCGGGGCCCTCGGTGAGCATGATGGGGAACGGAGCCCCGTCGAAGACGGCGAACAGCTCCTGCTGTTGCGCGAGCAGGCTGTCGCGCAGCCGGAACTCCGAGAGCAGGGTCTCCGTCAGCTCGTGCATGCCCTGCCGCAGTTGGCGGTCCCAGGTGCGGGGCTTGAAGTCCGCGACGCACACGGTGCCGAGGATCATGCCGGTGTTGTCGCGCAGCGGGGTGCCCAGGTAGGACCGCACTCCCAGGTCGTTGACCAGGGGGTTGCCCTTGAAGCGCGGGTAGTCGAAGACGTCTTCCAGGGCGAGCTGGGTCCGCTGGGCGACGACGTGGGGGCAGAAGCCGTAGTCGCCCGGCGCCTCGCGGGCGAGGTTGCTCAGGTCGAACGGGATTCCGCCACCGGCGGGGTCCGCGGCCTCGTCGGGGGAGGACGTCGGCACGTACATTCCGCGGAACATCTGCCGCTCGTCATTGATGAAGTTGACCATGGCCAACGGAGCATGGGTGAAACTGGCCGCGAGGCGCGCAATACGGTCAAAGGTGGCTTCCGCTTCCACCGCATTGAGGCCGAGAATCCTCAGCCGCAGCGTCCTCTGTTCGCCGGCGAGACGATCGTGTTCGGATGACAGGGATTCCATGAGGTCCGATCAAAGCAGAGAATCGGCCTCGATGGGCCACCCCTCTCGGTCATTCCCTGCTCTCCTGTCACACCCTCAACACTTGGGCTGCCAGGATGACTTGCCCTGGGGTGGCGGTCCGGGGTGTCCTCCGGGGGCGGCCGACAGGTGGCCATTCTGGAAGTCTGTCCAAGTTTTTCGATGTTTGAACCACCAGCGATCACTTCCCGTCATTTCTCGGTTGACGCAGAACAGAAACGATTTTGCGCCCGACAATCGTGCGATGGGCTTGTTTTCGACACCGGCGCCTCCCGATCAACGTGACAGACGACACTCGAACGCATCTTCGAGTTCGGGGCGCCGGAGGCCCCGTCGGTGGTCCTTACGTACGGTCCCACCGCTTTCCTGAAGGCCGCGCCCTCCCCCGAGGGGTGACGGCCGTGTCTGGCCCGTTCTCAGTGGCCACCGCGTCAAGAGTCCCGCCGGAAGCGGGAGCTACGTTGGAGCAAGGTCAACAACGCCATAACGTACGGACAGTGGCGATCGCATGGAACGGAGTGCTCTCAATGAACAGGTCCGACGTGGACGCTCGGTCGGTGGCGGTGATCGGCATGGCCTGCCGGCTGCCCGGTGCGTCCGGACCCGACGAACTGTGGGCCCTGCTGCGCGCGGGCGTGGACGCCACCAGCGAGACGCCCGGTGACCGGTACGACGTGGACGCCCTGCACGCCCCCGAGCCCACTCAGGGACGGATAGCCGGCCGCCGCGGCGGCTACGTCGAGGGCGTCGCCGACTTCGACGCCGAGTTCTTCGCCATGTCCCCCACCGAGGCCGCCGAACTCGACCCGCAGCAGCGTCTGCTGCTGATGACGGCTTGGGACGCGCTCGAGGACGCCGGCCAGCGCCCCGACCTGCTGGCGGGCACCCGGACCGGGGTGTTCGTCGGGAATGCCCGGGCCGACTACCTCGAAGTCGCCCTGCGGCGCGGCCAGGAGTCCGTGACGGCCGCGAGCCTCAACAACTTCCGTTCGCTGCTGCCCGCCCGGCTGTCCCACTTCTTCGACTTCCGCGGCCCGAGCGTCGTGGTGGACACGGCCTGCTCGTCGTCGCTGGTCGCCGTGCACCAGGCCGTGCAGAGCCTGCGGGCCGGGGAGAGCCCGCTGGCCCTGGCCGCCGGGGTGAACATCCCGCTGCGCCCGGACGAGAGCCTCGTCCTCAGCCACGCCGGCGCCATGGCGCGCGACGGGCGCTCCAAGTTCGGCGACGCGAGCGCGGACGGATACGCCCCGAGCGACGCCGTGGCGGTCGTGGTGCTCAAGCCGCTGGCCGCCGCGCTGGCCGACGGCGACCGCATCCGCGCCGTCATCCAGGGCAGTGCCGTCGGCAACGACGGCCGCACCAGCGACACGGTCCTCAACCCCTCGCTCCAGGGCCAGCTCGACGTGCTCCGCTGGGCCTACGAGGACGCCGGGGTGAACCCCGCCGACGTCGACTACGTCGAGGCGCACGGCTCCGGTTCGCCCGCTCTCGACCCGCTGGAACTGACCGCGCTGGGCCGGGTGCTCGGCGCGGGCCGCCCCGCCGACCGGCCGCTGCTGGTCGGTTCGGTCAAGACCAACATCGGGCACGCCGAGGCCGGCGGCGGCATGGCCGGTCTGATCAAGGCGGTGCTGTGCCTGGAGCACGGCGAGGTGCCGGCCAGCCTGCATCTGGAGAGACCCCACCCCGGCGTCGACTGGGACGGGCTGCCGATCGCCGTGCCGCGCGAGCTCACGCCGCTGCCCGACCGGGGCAGACCGGCCGTCGCCGGCATCTGCGGGCAGGGCTCCTCGGCCCTCAACGCCCACGTGGTCCTGCGGCAGGCCCGCGTCCCGTCCGCCCCGGCCCGCCCCGCGGCGGACGGCACACCGTATGTCCTGGCGCTCTCCGCGCACAGCGCCGCCGCCCTCGAGGCGCTGACCCGGTCGTACGTGGAGTGGCTGTGCCCCGACGGCGGCGGGGCGTCGTACGCGGTGCGCGACATCTGCTACAGCGCCCTCGCCCGGCGCGGGCACCACGCGCACCGCACGGCCGTCGTCGGCGGCAGCCACGCGGAGCTGGCGGCGGCGCTCACCGGCGCCCCGCAGCCGAAGGGGCGCCCCCTGTCGGCCGTCGCCGACCGCTACCGCGACGGTGAGGACGTCGACTGGACGGCCGTGTTCGGCGCGCCCGGGACCTTCGTGCCGCTGCCGCCGTACCCGTGGCAGACCCGCCGGTACTGGCCCGGCGAGGAGCACGACGACGGCAGCGGCGACCTCGCGGCCTGGGTGCTGCGCGAGCACGCGCGCACCCGCTTCGACGACACCTCCTCCCTCACCGACATCGGCATCGACTCGCTGGCGAAGCTGCGGATCGTGGTGGAGCTGGCCAAACGGTGCGACCAAGAGGTCGACCCGGAGGGCTTCGGCCGGCTGCGCACGGTCGGCGAGCTGCGGCAGTGGACGCGCGAACTGCAGACGGCCGGCCGATGAGCGCACCGCGCACCGCCTACGACTGGTTCGCCCGCTCGGCCGCCGCGCATCCCGGCGAGACGGCCCTGGAGGTCGCCGGGACACAGCTGACCTACGGTCAGTTGCTCGGCCTCGCGGAACGGCTCGCCGCCCGCCTGGCCGGCCCGGCCGGCGGCGCCCCCCGGCGGGTGGGGCTGCTCGCGGCCCGCTCGGTGACCGCGTACGCCGGATACCTGGCGATCCTGCGGGCCGGCGCGGCCGTCGTGCCGCTCAACCCCGAGCATCCCGCCTCGCGCACCGCCCAGATCGCCGCCGCGGCCGGCCTCGACCTGGTCCTGGCCGAGGAGCCCGGCGCCGCGGCGGACCTCGGCGTGCCCGTGGAGGCGGCCGGGCCCGCGGACCTGGCCGCGCTCGCCGACGGGCCCGCGCCCGACGTGCCGCACCGGCAGGCGGGCCCGGACGACCTCGCGTACATCATCTTCACGTCCGGTTCGACCGGCGTTCCCAAGGGCGTGCCGATCCGGCACCGCAATCTGTGCGCCTATCTGGAGCAGGTCGCCGGCCGGTACGGCATCGGGCCGGGCAGCCGTCTGTCGCAGACGTTCGAGCTGACCTTCGACGGCTCCGTCCACGACCTGTTCGTCGCCTGGGCGGGCGGCGGCACGCTCGTGGTGCCCGACCGCGGCCAGCTGCTGTCCCCGGTGAAGACCGTCAACAGCCTGCGGCTGACCCACTGGTTCTCCGTGCCGTCGCTCATCTCCTTCGCCTCCCGCCTCGGCACCCTCACGCCGGGCAGCATGCCGACGCTGCGCTGGAGCGTGTTCGGCGGCGAGCCGCTGACCCTGGAAGCGGCCCGCGAGTGGCGCACGGCCGCCACGCACAGCCATCTGGAAGTCCTCTACGGCCCCACCGAACTGACCATCTCCTGCACCGCCTACCGCTTCCCCGACGACCCGGCCGACTGGCCGCGCACGCCCAACGGCACAGCGCCGATCGGGACCTGCTACCCGGCCCTCGACCTGCTGCTGCTCGACGAGGAGGGCCGGCCGGGCGACAGCGGCGAACTGTGCGTGCGCGGCGCGCTGCGGTTCTCCGGCTACCTGGACGAGGCGCACAACGCGGGGCGCTTCCTCACCGACGACCTGCGGCCCGCCGACGGCGGCCCGCCTCCGGAACGGCACTGGTACCGGACCGGGGACCGGGTCACCGTCCGGGACGGTCGTCTCGTGCACCTGGGGCGCACCGATCACCAGGTCAAGATCCGCGGTCACCGCGTCGAGCTGGGTGAGATCGAGGCCGCGCTGCGGCAGCAGCCCGGGGTGCGCGACGCGGTCGCCGTCACCGTGCCCGCCGCGGACGGCGAGCCGGAACTCCTGGCGGCCGTCAGCGGCTCCGGCTGCGACCCCGACCGGCTGTACGCGGCACTGGGCGGCCGGCTGCCGCCGTACATGATGCCCCGCCGGATCGCCGCCCTGGAGCGGCTGCCGCTCAACCCCAATGGCAAAATCGACCGCCGTGCGCTGCTCACCGAACTCGGCCACGCCCGCTGACCGTCCGCGTCCGCCGGCCCTCCCCCACACGTCCTGACTCATCCACGTCTGTTGTGAGGCATTCGCATGTACGACGCCATCGTGGTGGGGGCGCGCTGCGCCGGCGCGTCAACCGCCCTGCTGCTGTCCCGCGCGGGGTACCGGGTCCTCCTGGTCGACAAGGGGACGTACGGCTCCGACGTCCTGTCGACGCATCTGATCCACCAGCCCGGTGTCGCGGCGCTCGCCCGCTGGGGGCTGCTGGACCGGGTGCGCGCCTCGGGGTGCCCGCCGCTGACGCACACGGTGTACGAGGTCGCCGACATCCGCCTCGAGGGATGCGCCCGGGGGGTGGGGGGACACCGCGAGGGGTTCGCCCCGCGGCGCCGTTTCCTGGACGCCCTGCTGGTCGACGCGGCGGTCGCGGCGGGCACCGAGTTCCGTGAGCGCTGCCGGGTGACCGGCCTGCTGCGGGACGGCACCGGACGGGTCGTCGGTGTCGAGGCCAGGCACGGCGGGCGGACCTTCACCGAACGCGCGCGCCTGGTGATCGGCGCGGACGGCATGCGCTCCGAGGTCGCCCGCCTGGCGGCGGCCCCGTACACCGTGCGCGACCCGCTGCTGACGTGCGCGTACTACACGTACTGGCAGGACGTGCCCGCCTGCCTGGAGTTGTACGAGCGGCCCGGTGGCTGGGTCGCCGCCGTGCCCACCAACGACGGGGCGACCCTCGTCCTGGCCTACTTCCCGCAGTCCCGCTTCGACGAGGTCCGCACCGACGCGCACCGCGCCTACCAGGAGCAGATCCGCCGCACCGCGCCCGCCCTGGGCGAGCGGCTGATCGGCAGGCAGCCGGTGGAGCGCCTGCGCGGCACCGGCGACCAGCAGAACTTCTTCCGCCGGGCCGCCGGCCCCGGCTGGGTCCTGGTCGGCGACGCCGGGCACCACAAGGACTCCATCACCGCTCGCGGGATCAGCGACGCCTTCTGGCAGGTGGAGACCCTGGCACGAGGGCTGGAGGGCACGCTCGGCGGCGATCCCGTACGCCTGGACGCGGCGCTCGCCCGGTTCGCCGAGGAGCGGGACGGCCGTCTCACCCCGGGCTACGAGGCCACCCTGGGCGTCGCCCGGCTCGACCCGCACGAGCAGCGCCTGTCCCTGCTGCGGGCCGTGCAGTCGGACCCCGAACTCACCGCGATCTACTTCGACATGGTGGCCGGGATCGCCTCCGCCGAAGCCCTGTACACCCCCCGGTTGCTCGCCCTGCTGTGACCCGCCGCCGCACCGGACGGTAACGGGCAACAGCCCCATGAGGACGCGAAATTCTCAACTCCCCTGGTCATCCATGCAAGTTGATCCGACTTGAGGTGACGCTGCGCGACGCTCCTGATAACGTGCAGCTCGCGCGATGTTCGATCACGGTGGGCCACCGGGCCACTGCGCGGGGAAGGTCGGCGCTGCGCACCCAAGACACCGGTGTATCGCTGCTGCACGAGGAATCAGATGCCAGGCACCCGCGACCGGCGGCCACGTCACCGCTCCGCTCCTCGCAGAACTCTGCGACCCTCGTTCGTCGTCCCGTTCCTCGTCCCCGCGGTCTGCCTGGGCGGGCTGTGGGGCTATACGGCGGCCACCCTCGTGGACGAGCAGATCCGGCTGCACGCGGACGCCGACCACATATCGGCCGCCCGCCCGGTGCAGGAGGTGCTGTCGCGGCTGCAGGACGAGCGACGGCTCACCGCGCTGTGGCAGACCGGGCGTACCGCCTCCGCCCGCGAGGACCTCAACGCGGCCCGGGAGAAGACCGACGCGGCCGTCGCACGGTTCCGCCGCGGCACGTCCGCGCTGGACACGGCGGCCCTGCGGTCGGAGACGCGGGCGCTCGACGTCGCGCTGGAGGCGCTGACGGAGCACCGCCGGGCCATCGACTCCCGGGCCGTCCCGGCCGGGGACGCCTTCGCGTACTTCACCGACGCCGTCTCCCAGGGCCTGCCCCGGCTGGCCTCGGCCCTGCACAGCGAGGACGGGGAACTCGACCGGGGCGGCGACGCCGTGATCGCCCTGGCGCAGATCACGGAGATGCTCGCCCGTGAGGACGCCCTCCTCGCCGGCGCCCTGCCCGGCGGCCGGCTCAGCGCCACGGACCGGGCCCGCTTCGCGCAGTACCTGGCCGTCCAGCGGACGGTCCGGGCGCGGCTGAGCACGCAGGACCTGCCCGGGGACGCGGCCGGGACGTACCAGCGGATCATCGGGGGCTCCCAGTGGGGCACGGTGACCGCCGTGGAGCAGGCCGTCAGCGGCGGCAAGGGCACCTCCCTGCCGGATCAGGCCTCGTCCTGGCCGACCGCCGCCGAAAGCGTGGTCGGCGGCTTCCAGGATCTGGGCAGCGACTCCCTGGACGGCCTGTCCGGCCAGGCCGCCGACCGCTCCGACGAGCTGATGCTGGCCACGCTGCTGGGCACGGCGGTCACGCTCGCGGCC
The DNA here is from genome assembly GCF_040682395.1 of Streptomyces sp. NPDC051207. Classification (NCBI taxonomy): domain Bacteria; kingdom Bacillati; phylum Actinomycetota; class Actinomycetes; order Kitasatosporales; family Streptomycetaceae; genus Streptomyces; species Streptomyces sp. NPDC051207. Next base: position 121,330 of record NZ_JBFBAX010000011.1, read on the forward strand.
CTGGCCGGCGGGGCGCTGCTGGCGCTGCGCGCCCGCCGCTCCACGGCCGGCCGGCTTGCCGAGATCCGGTCCAGCACCCAGCAGCTGGCGGCGACCAGGCTGCCCGACATCCTGGCCCGGACCGCGCGCGGCGAGCAGGTCGACCCGGCCGTGCTCGGCCGGCCGCAGCAGCAGCCGGCCGACGAGTTCGGGCAGCTGTCCGCGGCCATCGACCAGCTGGTGCAGGTCGCCGCGGACTCCACGCTGCAGCAGTCCCGGGGCCGCGAGGGCACCGAGAAGGTCGTCGCGCAGCTCATCCGCCGCGCCCAGATCCTGATCCACCGTCTGATCTCGCTGCTGGACGACCTCGAGCGCAAGCACGAGGACTCGGACCTGCTCAAGGACATCTTCCGGGTCGACCACCTGGCCACCCGTGTGCGCCGGCACACCGAGAACCTGATGATCCTCAGCGGCGCCGCGCCCAACCGCCGCATGACGCCGCCCGTCCCGATCACCGACCTGATGCGCAGCGCGGTGTCGGAGACCGAGCAGTACACCCGGGTCAGGGTGCGGAACACGCCTGCGGACCGGCGGCTGGCGCTCAGCGGCAGGGCCGTCGCCGACGTGACGCACCTGCTCGCGGAGCTGATCGAGAACGGCACCAGTTTCTCCCCGCCGCACACCCAGGTGACCGTCAGCGCGCAGCGCGTCGGCAAGGGCCTGGCCCTGCACGTCGAGGACCAGGGTCTCGGCATGCAGCCGGAGCAGCGCGAGCGCGCCAACGAACTGCTGGCCCGGCCGCCGAAGGTCGACATGACGGCGCTGGGCGAGGACCCGCGCCTCGGACTCTTCGTGGTGGCGCGGCTCGCCGAACGGCACGGCATCAAGGTCGCCCTGCGCGAGTCCGACTACGGCGGAACCCTCGCCGTGGTGATCGTGCCCGTCGGCCTGCTGGAAGAGGTCTCCTCGCCGGTTCTGGACCAGCTCGAGTCGTCCGTCACCGTCGGCCGTCCCCTCCAGGGCCGGACGGACGCCCCGCCCGCGGACAGCCTGGCCGCCGGGCGCGAGGAGGCCTTCGCGGGAAGCCCGGCCGGGGGCCCGCCCGCCGGCGACGTCATCACTCACACGCGGCTGTCGGACAGCAGCGGTTTCCCCGAGTACGGAGGTGCTGGCCTGTTGCCCCCACCGTCGGACCACCCCGCACCACCGGCACCGGAACCCGCCGAGGGGGCCGCGCACCGGTCGATGCCTTCCTCTCCCGCCCAGCGCGATCCGCGGACGGAGCGTCAGGCGCCGCCCTCGCGGGAAGCCTCGTCCGCGGCCGGGCAGCCGGGTCTGCCGCGCCGCGACAGGGGGGCCGCGCGGCCCCGCCCCGCGTCCTCCGGGCAAGGACCCGCCGTTCCCTCCGGGCAGGGGCTGACCCCCTCCGGTCCGGCTCCCGCGCGGGACACCTCCCCGCCGCGGGCGGCTGCCCCGTCCCCGGTGCCGGACCGGCCCCGTCCGCTGACCACGCCCTCGGTCCTGCCGCAGCGGGTCAAGGGAGCCAGCCTGGCGCAGCAGCTGCGCAAGGAGGCGACGCAGGGCACCGACCGGCAGGAGGACGACGAGACCATCTCCCCGGCCGCGTCGGCGCGCGCGATGAGCGCCATCCACCAAGGGCTGAAGCGGGCCTGGACAGCCCAGGACGACGAGCCGCCCGGTGACCGCGGGCGGCGGGACGATTCGGCAGGACCCAGTGCCCACGAACTGTGAGGAACGCATTCGCAATGACTGAGCAGGTACACACCGGACCTCAACTGGACTGGCTCCTTGACGCCCTGGTGGACCGGATTCCGGAGATCCGCTGCGCTATCGTGCTCACCGGGGACGGCCTCCTCATCGGCAAGTCCAAGGACATGCTCCGCGACGACGCCGAGCACCTGTCCGCCGTGGCCTCGGGTGTGCACAGCCTCGCCCGCGGTGCCGCGCGCCACTTCCACAGCGGGTGGGTCCAGCAGACCGTCATCCAGATGGAGAAGGCGTTCCTCTTCGTCACCGCGGCGGGCAAGGGCGCACGGCTGGCCGCGCTCGCCTCGCAGGAGGTGGACGTCGGGATGATGGCGTACGAGATGGGCACACTCGTCAAACAGGTGGGCCAATATCTGTCGGCGGCACCTCGGGTGCAGTCCCCTGACGGCTCCGTCCACGATGCGTGAACCGCGGTGGCGCGACGGCCCGGAGGCCGGGCGCTACCTCCGGCCCTACGCCATCACGGGCGGCCGTACCCGCCACAGCCAGCACGCGTTCACACTGATCACACTCGTCGTCGCGCGGTCCGAGCAGGAATCCGACCCCGGTCATCTGGAGCCGGAGGCGGCGCAGATCATGGATCTGTGCCGGGATCGTGCCCTGGCGCTCGCCGAGATCGCCGCCTTCCTCGATCTGCCCATCAGCGTGGTGAAGGTCCTGTGCGGGGACCTGCTCGACGCCGAGCTGATCCTGGTCCAGTCACCGCCCGGGCGGGAGAGCCAGCCGAGCGTGGAACTCATCGAAAGGGTGATGGATGGTATCCGTCAACTCTGAGCCGGTCATGCCGACCGCGCTGAAAATTCTCATCGCGGGCGGCTTCGGCGTGGGCAAGACCACGATGGTGGGCTCGGTGAGTGAGGTCCCTCCGCTGGAGACGGAGGAGCGGATGACGGAGGCGAGCCTCGGCATAGACGACCTGTCGGGTGTGGAGGGCAAGTCGTCGACCACGGTGGCGATGGACTTCGGCCGCATCACGATCGCGCCCGACCTGGTGCTCTATCTGTTCGGCACCCCGGGTCAGGACCGTTTCTGGTTCATGTGGGACGACCTGGCCGTGGGGGCCCTCGGCGCGGTCGTCCTCGCCGACACCCGGCGGCTGGAGACGTCGTTCGCGTCCATCGACTTCTTCGAGGAGCGGGGCATCCCGTTCGCCGTGGGCGTCAACTGCTTCCACGGCCGCCGGGACTGCTCGGCCGAACAAGTGCGCTCGGCGCTGGCCCTCGACCCGGCCACCCCGGTCGTCCTGTGCGACGTCCGTGACCGGTACTCCAGCAAACAGGTCCTGCTGGCCGTCCTGCAGGCGGCCCGCGCGCGTGCCGCCACCCGCCACACGCCCGTCGGGCTGGGCCGCTGACGGCCACTCACGCCACTGACACACCTGACGCACCTGACGCCATTGACCGTGTGATCGCTGTCCGGACCGGGTGCGGGCCTGCCGAACGGGCCCCGCACCCGGTCCGCAACCGCGCCTTGCCGTGTCGCGTTCTGCCGTGTACTGAGGCGTCAGGCTTGCGGAGGGACGGGGGAGAAACCCGGCGCACGGCTCTTGACCCACCGTACCTACTGGTCAGTACGCTCGGTCCGCCCCCCACGACACCGGTGTCCTCCCCCGCCGCGAAGCGCTGTCGTGCGCTTTGCCCACCCCCTTGAGGTGTCCGCGTGAAGAGATCCCTCGTGACCGCCACCGTCGCCGTTGCCGGTGCGCTTCTCGCCGTTCAGGTGTCGGTTCCCGCCCAGGCGTCGGCCGGCTCCGGCTTCACCACCGGCAGCCATCCCGTCCTGTTCGTGCACGGCTACAACGGTGACGGCAGCAACTGGAACACCATGGCCGACCGTTTCAGGGCCGATGGCTGGCCGTCTTCCCACCTGCGCCAATGGACGTACGACTCACGCCAGTCGAACGCCACCACCGCACAGCAGCTGGCCGCCGAGGTCGACCGCCTCCTGGCCGCCACCGGCGCGAGCGCGGTCGACATCGTCACCCACTCCATGGGCGGGCTCTCCTCCCGCCACTACCTGAAGAACCTCGGCGGCACCTCCAAGGTCGACGCCTGGGTGTCGCTGGGCGGCCCGAACCACGGCACCGACACCGCCCACAGCTGCTTCGACACGTCCTGCACCGAGATGCGCCCCGGCTCCGCCTTCCTCACCGCGCTCAACTCCGGTGACGAGACGCCGGGTTCCCCCCGCTACGCCACCTGGTGGTCGCCCTGCGACACGGTGATCAACCCGGACAGCTCGGTCGCCCTGTCCGGTGCGGTCAACACCAAGACCGCCTGCCTCGGCCACATGGCCCTGCTCACCGACGCGACGGTGTACGCCCAGACCCGCGACACGATCAACCGCTGAAGCCCGCGCACCCCCCCCCCGCCCGGCGAACCTGACGGACAGGGCACAACCATGTGGACGCCCTGCGGGTCACACCAGGCAGGAGCAACCAACTCCGCGCCTTACAAGGGGGAAAAATGCGCTTCACCCACTCCGCCATGGCCACCGCCGCGTTAGCGGCCCTGTCGCTCGGAACGGTGACGGCCCTGGCCGCGCCCGCCTCGGCCGCGCCCAACACCACGCCGCAGAAGGTCTGCGGCAGCGGCTACACGACCGTGAACTCGGCGGCCGTCGGCTCGCTGGGCACCGTCTACCTGACGTACAACTCCGCCACCGGCAAGAACTGCGTCGCCACGATCCGCAACAACCCGGGCACGGCCATGGACATGTCCACCTGGATCTACGTCGTCGACACCGAGGAGAACGACGGCGACTGGGGCGAGTACACCTCGTACGCGGGCCCGGCCTACGTCTACGGCAAGGGCCACTGCGTCGACTGGGGCGGTCACATCGGCAACGTGCACGTGTCGGTGTCCGGCTCCAACTGCGGCTCGCTCAAGGAACACCGGGTCACCTACACCCGCTGACCACCGCTTCCGCGCGGCCCTCGTGCCACAGGCCGCGCGGGCGCCGTAGTGGTCCCGCTCGCCCTGGCAGAACACGCATGGCCGCCAGGGCGAGCACCCATGTGCGGGGCCCTCGGCCGGCTGCCGACCGGGCGGCCGACGGCGGGGTGAAAGTTATTGACAGGCCACTTGCCTCTGATGAAACTAACCTCCACCCATGGGGAACACTCCCGTCCGCATGGCATCCCCGACGGTGGAGGGGCGCCGCATGACCCCGCATCTGCGACACCGGGCCGAAGAGACCGGCACACCGCCACGCTCCCGCAGAGCACTGGTGGCGGGGTCCGTGGGCAACTTCATCGAGTGGTACGAGTTCGGCGTCTACGGGTATTTCGCCACCATCATCGCCGCCAACTTCTTCACCCCCGACGGCGGCAGCGACGCCGAGGCGCTCGTCAAGACGTACGCGTCCTTCGCGCTCGCCTTCTTCTTCCGCCCGATCGGCGCCGCCGTCTTCGGACGCCTGGGCGACCGGATCGGACGGCGCCCCACGCTGATCTTGGTCATCCTGCTGATGACCGGCGCCACCACGCTGATCGGCCTGCTGCCGACGTACGCGACACTGGGGGCGGCGGCGCCCTGGCTGCTCACGCTGCTGCGCATCCTGCAAGGCCTGTCCGCCGGAGGGGAGTTCGGCGGCGCCGTCTCGATCATGACGGAGTTCGCCCCGCCGGGCAGGCGCGGGCTGTACGGGGCCTGGCAGTCCTTCACGGTGGCGCTCGGGCTGCTCGCCGGAGCGGGCATCGCGGCCGTACTGGCCGGCGTGCTGAGCGAACCCCGGTTGAACGACTGGGGCTGGCGGCTGCCGTTCCTGCTGACCCTGCCGCTGGGTCTGGTCGCCCTGTGGCTGCGACTGAAGCTGGAGGAGACCCCGTCCTTCCGGCGCACCCGGACCGCGCCCCCGGACGGGGGCCCCGCGCAGGCCGCCCCCGCGCGTGAGGTGGCGAAGGCCATCGCGCTCGGTGCCGGGCGGCTCATGGGCTGGTCCGCGGCGGGCTACACCTTCCTGGTCGTCCTGCCGTCCTACCTCCAGAGCACCCTCGACGCCACCTTCCAGCAGGCGCTCGTCGCCACGGTGCTGGCCAACCTGGGCTTCGCGGCCTCCATCATCCCGGCGGGCGCACTCAGCGACCGGATCGGGCGGCGTGCGGTGATGACGGCGGGGGCGGTGCTGGTGGTCGTCCTCGCGTTCCCGCTGCTGAACCTGTTGCAGGACCCGGACGCCTCGACGGCCGCCCAGAGCCTCGCCGTGTTCACCGCGGGCGCGGTCGTCGGCCTGATGGCGGGACCCGGGCCCGCCATGCTCGCCGAGATGTTCCCGACCCGGGCCCGCTACACCGGTCTCGGCCTGGCGTACGCGCTGGCCAACGCGGTCTTCTCCGGGTGCGCGGGCCTGATCATCACCGAGGTGATCCAGCGGACCGGCAACATCGACATCCCCGCGTACTACGTGGTCGTCACCTGCGCCGTCAGCACGCTCGCTCTGCTCACCCTGCGCGGCGACGACCACCGCCGGGCGCTGCGCGACTGACCGCCCGGCCGGCCGGGAGAGAGGTGTGAGGATGCGGGTCATCGGGCTGATGTCGGGCACGTCCCACGACGCGGTCGACGCCGCCGCGGCCGACCTGGAACTCCGGGGAGACACCCTGCTGTTCACCCCTCTGGGCGGGGTGAGTTCCCCCTACCCGGAGGAGCTGCGGGCCGGCCTGACCGCCGCGCTGCCGCCCGCCCCGGTCACCATGAGGGACGTGTGCCGCCTGGACACCCGGATCGGCCAGGCCTTCGCCGCGGTGGCCGTCCGCGCCGACCGGGAGCTGTGCGACGGGCGCGCCGACCTCGTCACCTCGCACGGCCAGACCGTCTACCACTGGGTCGAGCACGGCCGGGTGCACGGCACGCTGCAGATCGGCTCGCCCGCCTGGATCGCCGAGGCCACCGGCTGCCCCGTGGTGTCCGACCTGCGGACCCGGGACGTCGCGGCGGGCGGCCAGGGCGCGCCCCTGGTGAGCCTCTTCGACGCCCTGTGGCTCAACGGCAGGCCGGGCGTGCCCGCCGCCCTGAACCTCGGTGGCATCGCCAACCTCACGGTGGCCGCCGGGCCGGGTGACCCGGTCGCCTTCGACACCGGCCCCGCCAACGCCCTCGTGGACGCGGCCGTGCACGCCCTCACCGACGGCCGCCTGGACTACGACCGTGACGGGGCGCTGGCCGCCCGGGGCAGGGTCGACGCCGCGCTGCTGCGACGGCTGCTCGACGAGCCGTACTACGCGAAACCGCCGCCGAAGACGACCGGCAAGGAACTCTTCAACTGGCCCTACCTGCGAGCCGCGTTGGTTGGCCGCGGCCCGCTGACGACCGAGGACGTCGTGGCCACCGTGACCCGGCTCACCGCCCGTACGGTCGCCGACGCGGTCCGCTCGGCCGGGGCGAGCGAGGTCGTCGCCTCGGGCGGCGGAACCCGCAACCCGACCCTCATGGCGATGCTCCGCGACGCCCTGGGCGGCATCCCGCTGCGGACCTCCGACGACCTCGGACTGCCGTGGGCGGCCAAGGAGGCCTACGCCTTCGCCGTGTTGGGGTTCCTGACGGTCCACGGGCTCGCGGGGACGCTTCCCGCGTGCACCGGCGCCCGCCACCCCGGCGTGCTCGGCTCGATCACGCCCGGCCGCCGGCCGCTGCGACTGCCGGAACCGGCCGCGGCCCCGCCCGTGCGTCTGCGCACGGTGCCCGGCTCATAGCCGGGGGTTGCCGGAAGCGACGGGTGACGGACCCGTGGGGTACGTCGGGAAGCGCCTCGCTCGCCGCGTTGCCTGGCGGGCGGGCACGGTCCCGGTCGAACCCCGGCCCCGCACCCGCCCTCTGCCGCCGTTCAGCTGCCGCGCTGGTGGAGTTCCAGGTCCGCCACCACGGGGCGGTGGTCGGAGGCGTCGGTCGCCACCGTGCGGGCCCCGGCCACGGTGATGCCGGGCGAGACGGTGACGAAGTCGATGCGCTTGACGGGCCTGATCGCCGGGTACGTCCCTCCGCCGTCGGGGGCGGCGTCGCGCAGTTCCGCCCACAGCGGCGCCAGCTCCGGGGCCGCCGCTTCCGCGTTGAAGTCGCCGACCAGGATCTTCGGCCCGTGGTCGGCGGCGAGGATCCGGAGCATGTCCGCCACCTGGGCCTCGCGGACCGACGGGTTGGCCCGGTAGTCCAGGTGCGTGACGTACACGTGGGCGTGCGAGCCCTTGACGTTGACCGTCACCTCGGCGAAGCCGGGCGCCGGGGCGGGGGCCGAGCCGGGCGTCTGGGTGGACAGCCGGGTGATCTCGTGGTTCTCGGCCTCCAGCACCGGGTAGCGGCTCAGCACCGCCACGCCGAACCGCCTGCGCTCCCCGCCCGGCGCGGCCGGGTCCATGTCGTAGATCGGCGCGAAGAACACCCGCATGTCCAGCTTCTCGGCCAGCGCCCGCGCCTCGTCCACGAACTCGCTGCGGGGGCCCCAGTGCACGTCGACCTCCTGGAGCCCGATCACGTCGGCGTCCAGGTCCCGCACGGCCCGCGCCGTGCGGTCGAGGTCGAACACCCCGTCCTCCCCGGCCCCGGCGTGGATGTTGTAGGTCGCCACGCGCAGCGGCACCGCCGGGGCGTGCGCCCCGGGGACGCCGGCGCCCGCGGCGGTCGCCGGGGCCGCCGCGGCGAGCACCGCGGCGGCGAGCAGAACGGCGGCGGCACGGCCGCGGCGGACGGGACGCCGGAATCGGAATCTGGGCTTCATGCCTTCTCCAGAGCGAGTCGCAGTGAGGCGGGGCACGGGACCAGTGGATTGTGCTCCACCGCGTGCCCGCCCACTAGTGGTCCGCGGCGGAACGTGACATCAACGGCGGGCCCCGTCGGGGTGTCAGGCCAGGGGCTCCACCCGGATGTTGCGGAAGCGGACCTTGTTGCCGTGGTCCTGGAGGCGGACGGGACCGGCCGACGGGTACTCCGGTGCGCCCCCGCCGGTCGGTCCGTCGATGGCGACGTCGTCGTGGACGGTCCTGCCGTTCCAGACCACGGTCACCCGCGCGTCGGCGGTCTTGGTGCCGTCGGCGTCGAAGCGCGCCGCGCGGAAGGTGATGTCGTACGTCTGCCAGGTCTCCGGCGCCGTTGCCGCGTTCACGTCCGGGGCCTTCTTCTGGTAGATCGCTCCGGCCTCGTTCGTGTCGGGGGTCGGGTCGCCGTGGGAGTCGAGGATCTGGAGTTCATAGCGGTCCTGGAGGTAGACGCCGCTGTTGCCGCGGTCCTGCCCGGTCACGTCGTCCGGCAGGTGCGGGACGCGGAACTCCACGTGCAGCTTGAAGTCCTGGTAGGCGTCCTTCGTGCGGATGTCGCCGCAGCACACCTCCATGGACTCCTCGGCGGTGAGCGGCCATGCGACGCGCCGACCGTCCGTGTGCTGCCAGTTGCCCTGCGAGGCGGCGGTGCCGTCGAAGAGGGTGACCGGGGTGCCGTGCGGGCGGACCGTGATCAGGTCGAGGTTGACGTGGCCCGCGTCGCCGGGGTCGTAGCGGTAGGAGAGCGAGTTGTGTCCCGCGGTGAGGGTGACGCGTTCGGTCCCTGTCGACCAGGCGTCCCAGGTGCCGGTCGGGGCGAGTTCCGTCCGGCGGGTCTTCTCCCCGTTGACGTACAGGGAGAGGGACTTGGTGCCGTGGTAGGGGTGGGGCCCGTTGGAGTAGCGCAGGTTGACGTCGTAGTCGCCGGCCTCGGGCACCGTCACGTCGAACGTCGTGGCGGCCTTGCCCTCGGTGTGGTAGCGGTCGACAAAGCCGCTGCCGGAGTAGCCGGTGTGGTCGGTGTTGATGCCGGCCGTGCCGGTGAGGCGGGCCTCCTCGGCCTCGTACAGCGTGGCGGGCGGCGGCTGCTCGCCCGGGAGCGCGTTCAGCGTGTACCAGGCCTCGGTGCTCCACAGTGCCTCGCCGGACGCGGACGCGAACGGGCGGGGTGAGCGGACGTGCACGACGCGGCCGGGCTTGAGTCCGTCGAGCCGCAGCCGGACGGTGCGGCCGTCGTCGGCGAGTGTCGCCGAGCGTACGTCGAGCCGCTCCTCGGCGATCTTCGGTCCGCCGTAGTCGGACGTCGGGGTGTAGCGCCACTGCTCGGCCCGGTAGCGGGAGGCCAGGTGCGCGGCCGTCGCCTGGGACACCGGCTGGGTGTATTCGAGGTCGAATCCACCGGGGACGGCGCGCATCTCCTTGATGTCGAAGGTGTTGCCGCCGTTGGGCGTGAGCTTTTGCAGGCCGAACTTCAGTTTGCCTTCCTGGCCCCAGTTTCCGTCGGCGCCGAGACCGCCCACGTAGATCGCCCCGTCGGGGCCCGTGGCGATCCGGTTCACGCCGGCTTCGAGTCCCTGCGTGTAGCGGAACACCGCTCCCTGGTACTGGCCCTTCACCTTCTCCAGGTAGGCGCGCTGGAGTCCGCCGTAGGTGACGTCACCGATGAGCAGCTGGCCGGCGAACCGGCCCTTGGTCAGGTGCAGCGGGGTGCTGGGCGAGTTCGCGATCTCGTTCTGCGGCAGCCACAGCACCGGCTGGGTGACCGCGCGGTCGTCGAAAGGGCCGGACGGCTCGGTGTAGTGGTTGAAGAATCGGTCCTGCTTTATCTGGACGAGCTTGGACGCGGGCAGCCAGCCGCCCTGGTTGTCAGTGGTGAAGATGTCTCCGCCGGGGCCCCAGCCGATCCCGTTCGGCGTGCGCAGACCGCCCGCGACGGGGTGGATCTTCCCGGTCTTCTTGCTGATCCGGTACGTGGTGCCGCGGCCCGGCGCGGGCTGCGGAACGGTGGTCGCCCCGCCGTAATTGATGGCGACGGACAGGTTCACGTAGAAGTGGCCGTCGCGGTAGAGCAGCCCGAAGGCGAACTCGTGGAAGTTGCCGCCGTACGGCCAGGTGGCGACCGTGCGGTACTCGTCGGTCACCAAGTCCTTGTCGGTGTCCACGAGTTGGGTCAGCTCGTGTTTCTGCGAGACGTAGAGCGAACCGTCGACGTACTTGATGCCCATCGGTTCGCGCAGCCCGCTCGCGATCTTCTGGACGGTGACCTTGTCGCGGCTGGTGTCACCGGTGACGTGGTCGAGGACGTACACCTCACCGGTCGTGGTCTGGGAGCCGCCCCACGTGCTCAGCGCCAGGCGCCCGTCGGGGAGCCAGTCCATGCCGGTGACCTGGGGTTCGAATCCGTCGGGGCGCAGGTCGGTGAGGTCGAGGTCGGGGCGTACGCCGGTCAGCGGCAGGCCGTCGCCGGGGCTGTCCGTCCCCGCCTCGCACTCCTTGCGGCCCGGCGCGGTGACGCGGACGACGCCGGCGTCGGTGCTCAGCGCCTCGCGCGGCACGACGCCGAAGCCGTCGGCGCCCGGCGGTTTCCAGGCGAGCGTGAGCTGCTGCTCGCCGCCCCGCTCGAAGTAGTCGATGCGGAACGGGTGTGATCCGGCGGTGAGGTGGGCCGAGCCGTCCTTCGGTTCCGCGGCGTGCAGTCCGTCGTGGTCGATGACCTCCCGGTCGCCGATGGTGAGCCGTGATCCGTCGTCGCTGGTGAGGCGGAAGGCGTAGGTTCCGTCGGCGGGGACGACCAGGCGGCCGGAGACCTCGGCGGTGAAGTTGTCGGTGAATCCGCCGAAGTCCGCGGTGCCGGACCAGTCGACCGTCTGCATCAGCTTGTCGTGGTTGGGTGTCTGCCCCGGCTTGAGCCTGCAGAGCCTGCTGAGCGGGACCTGGGTGTCGAAGACCCGCAGGGTGACGCCCGGTTCCTGGGGCGGAACGTCGTCGGGAGCGGCGGCGGACGGCGGCGCGGCCCACCCGCCTCCCGCGAGGAAGCCTGCGACGAGCGAGATGGTGAGCCCTCTTCGGGCACGTCGGAACAGCCGTGGATGCATCGGTCCTCCAGGACGGGACCGGAGGCCGCCGGATCGCACTCCGGTCGAGCTATACCGCTGCGCGGATACGCGGAAGGGCAGTTCTCCTGCGGTTGCGGCGACACGCTAGGGGACTTCTGCTCAGCTCGTCCATACTTTGTCATCACTGAGTTCAAAGTTCGGTCCGTCCGCGGCGCGACCGGCCTCGGCCTGCGCGGTCGGGCCCGGGGACATGCCCGCGGCCCGGTGCGCGGGAGGGGCGCACCGGGCCTTCGACTGATGGGGCGGGCAGGCATGTACGGCAACTGCCGAGGTACTAGCGCGAGTCCCGTTCCGCCTGATCCGACTGCTCCGCCCGCTGCGACTCCTCCGCCGCTTCGGCGACGCGCTTGATGGTCGCCAGTCGACGGTCCCAGTCGGCCGCCAGCGCGGCCATCCACCGCGCGGTCGCGTTCAGCGCCGCGGGGCGCACCGCGTACCGCACCTCGCGTCCGACCCGGCTGCTGGACACCAGCCCGGCGGCGTCCAGGACGGCGAGGTGTTTCACCACCGCCTGCCGTGAGACGGGCAGCCGTTCGGCGAGCGTCGTCGCGCTGGCCTGCCCGTGTTCCGCGAGCAGGTCGAGCAGCCGGCGCCGTGTCGGGTCGGCCAGTGCGCCGAGGACGCCGTCGACCGCCTCGCCGGCGTCGTGGTGTTCGCCGGTCACGCCGACGGCTGTTCGGCGCGCGTCTTGAGCGCGTCGAGCTCCTTGGGCCAGCCGTCGGTGTGGTCCTTCAGGTTCTGGCTGCGCAGTTCCGGGGAACCGGCCAGCGCCGCGAACCCGCTCTCGACGACCCGCAGTCGTGTCCGGTCGCCTTCGGTGGTCAGCGTGAACTCCACGAGGGTGCTGTTGTCCTCGCGCAGCTCCTCCCCGGGGAAGGCGCTGGTCCAGCGGTAGGCCAGGTACGTCGGCGGCAGGACCTTCTCCACGCGCACCGGGAAGTCCCCGTGCTCGGGGTTCTTCACCAGCAGGGACTCGCCCTCAGTCGCCACCGTGCCGGGCAGGCTCGCCTTGTCGGCGACCCAGAAGCCGGGCTGGGCCACCAGCGACCAGACGCGCTCCAGGGGTGCGTCGATCAGGGTTTCTCGTTCGATGCGGTCCTCGGTCATGAAGGGCTCCTTCGTCGCCATTGAATGATGCAACCTCAGAGTTGCACATCCCTCATTCGAGTGCAACCGCAGGGTTGCACAACGTGTAGACGGAGACGTGGGAACGCGACTCGGCGGTGAACGGGGTGCCCGTCCAGTCCGCGTGCCGGGACTCCAGCGTGAATCCGGCCAGTTGTGCCATGAGGTCGAGTTCGGCCGGCCAGATGTAGCGGTGGGGGCTGCGGGAGAGCCGTGCCTGCCCGGTCTCGTCGAACCGGAAGTGGTGCGACACGACGAGCTGGTGCAGGACGTCGTAGGTGTCCAGGCCGATGTATCCGGGCTCCGACTGCCACACGGTGGCCTCCTGGCCCGGTGGGAGCTTGCGCAGTTCGGGCACCCACAGCTCGATGACGAACCGGCCCCCGGGCGAGAGGTGGCGGGCGGCGTTGCGGAAGCACTGGACCTGTTCGGCCTGCGTGAGCAGGTTGGAGATCGTGTTGTAGACGAGGTAGACGAGGGTGTACCGGCCGGGGGCGGTGCTGGTCGCCATGTCGCCCATGACGACGGGGATCGTCGTCTCGTCCGCCTTGGTGCGCAGTTGCTCCACCATGGGCGGGGACAGTTCGATGCCGGTGACCGGGACTCCTCGCTCGGCGAGCGGGACGGCCACGCGGCCCGTTCCGACGGCGAACTCCAGCGCCGCTCCGCCGCCCGCGAGTTCGGCGAGACGGTCCACGGCCGGCCCCAGGACGTCCGGGGCGAACATCCCGGTGCCGGGCGTGTCGTAGTGCCGGGCGGTGTCGGTGTTCCAGATTTCCTGCTGATGCATTCCATCCACGCTCGGCACGGGTGGGCGTGGTGTCCAGCGAATATCCGGCGGGGCGGGGTGTGCGGCGGGTCTTCGCCGGGGCGGCTGCGTGCGGGGCGGCGCGGTGGGGACGTCCTTGAGCAGGACGCATCAACGTACGCTCACCTCAACAGGCGCTCCAGGGCATCACGTTGCTCGGACACCCAGTCGTACGCCCTGCGCACCTCTCCGACCACGCCGGCCTCGCGGAGCCGGATCATCGCGCTGTCGCCCGCATCCGCCCCGGCGCCGATGCCCCGTCGGCAGCGGTCCTGCCACCACAGGACCGTGGACACCAGACGTGACCGATCCGTCAGTCCGTAGCTGTCGGAGATCAGCCTCATGCGCCTGGCCGCGTCCGCGACGTCGGTCACGGCGGGGCCGAGGCCGATGTACTGCCGGCGGACATGGGCGACGTCGTGGATCCGCGCACCCGGCGCCGCGAGGTCCCAGTCGATGAAGGCCACCGGGCGCAGCTTGCCGCCGTCCGGCCGGTAGACCGTGTTCTTCGGCGACAGGTCGTTGTGACACACCACCTCCTGGTCTCCGGCCGGCGCGGTGCCCGCCGTCAGGTCGTGAAGTTCACGCACGAGCCGCGCCACCGCCGCCAGGCTCTCGTCCGACGACACGGCGGCGGGCCGGCGCGCTTCCCAGGCCACGTACCCGTCGAGATGACTGAGAACCTCACGGCCTTGACCGTCCGTCCCGAGATACCGCGGAGCCCCGGTCCAGCCGGCGGCTTCGAGCAGCCTCAGCAGATCACCCACGAACGTCGTTCGCGGGGAGGCGGGGCGGCGAACCGTGTCCCCGACACGAACGACGGCATTGACGAAGCCTCCTGGCAAACGCGACTCGGACACCTCTCCACCCTGCCCTCTCCACCTCACCGACGTGCCGTCGTCAGCCTGTCGCTCTCGCCCCCTCGGCTCACTCAGTCGGGCTGCGCAGGCTCGACCTCGCTCAACCTGCGGCGCAGATGGACCCGTTCGGGCTCGGTGCCTGCCAGGGTGAGCGCTTGGCGGTAGGCCTCCGCCGCCTCGGGGAGTCGCCCGAGGCGTTGCAGCAGGTCCGCCCGTGCGGCCGGGTACGGGTGGTGGCCGCGCAGCCGTTCCTCGCCCGCCAGGGCGTCCAGCAGCGCGAGCCCCGCTTCCGGGCCGTCGCGCATCGCCACGGCCGCGGCCCGGTTCAGCGCGACGACCGGGGACGGAGTGAGCGCGAGCAGCACGTCGTAGAGCGCGACGATCTGCGGCCAGTCGGTGCTCGCCAGGTCCGCTGCCTCGTCGTGCAGGGCGGCGATCGCGGCCTGCACACCGTAGGGGCCGGGCGGGCCGCCCGTGAGCGCGGGGGGCACCAGGGCGAGGCCCTCCTCGATCATCGTGCGGTCCCAGCGTCCGCGGTCCTGGTCCTCCAGCAGCATGAGTTCGCCGCCGGGACCGGTCCGGGCGTCGCGCCGCGCGTGGACGAGCAACATGAGCGCGAGCAGTCCGGTGACCTCCCGCTCGACGGGCAGCAGCCGGTGCAGGATCCGCGCCAGCCGGATGGCCTCCTCGGCCAGGTCCGGCCGTTGCAGATCGGGGCCGGAGCTGGCCGCGTACCCTTCGGTGAAGATCGAGTAGAGGACCTGGAGGACACCCGGCAGGCGCGCGGGCAACTCGTCGGCGCCGGGTACCCGGAAGGGGATGCGGGCCTCGCGGATCTTCTTCTTCGCGCGCACGATCCGCTGCGCCATCGTCGCCGGCGGCACGAGATGGGCACGGGCGACCTCGGGCGTCGTCAGCCCGGCCAGGCAGCGCAGGGTGAGGGCGCCGCGGGCCTCGGGCGGCAGGGCGGGGTGCGCGCAGGTGAAGAACAACTGCAGCCGTTCGTCCGGCAGTTCGCCGTCCGTGGTGGCGTCCGCGGGCGGGGCGTAAGCGGCCCGGTCCGCCTCCACCTGGAGGACGGCGAGCCGGGCTGCGTACGCCTGGTCGCGGCGCAGCCGGTCGACGGCCTTGCGCCGCGCCGTCGTCAGCAGCCAGGCGCCGGGCCTGGCCGGCACGCCCTGCACCGGCCAGTGCACCAGCGCCGCCTCGACCGCCTCGGAGGCGACCTCCTCGGCCAGGTCCAGATCCCCGAAGCGGCGCACGAGGGAGGCGAGCAACCGGCCGTGTTCCTCACGGAACACCGACTCCACCGCCCGGTCCGCGCCGGTCGCCCGCGCCGCCACGGCCGTCAGGCCCCGAAGTCGGCGACCGGCCGCACGACGACCGACCCGCTGCCGCGCGCCCCGGGGCAGCGGGCGGCCCAGTCGAGCGCGACGTCCAGGTCCGGTACGTCGATGACGTAGAAGCCGCCGAGGACCTCGCGGGTCTCGGCGAACGGACCGTCGGTGACGGTCCGCTCCCCGTCCGCGCCGACCCGCACCTTCGTGGCCGTGACCAGGTCGGCCAGCGACTCGCCGGAAACGAAGATCCCCGCGTCCCGCACCGCCTTGTCGTACGCCATCCAGTCCTCGACGCCGCACTCGGCGGCACCGCCGTCCGCGTCGACGGCACCGCTGTTGATCAGCATCATGTACTTCATGGTCCGGCTCTCCTCAGGGTTCGGTCGTCATCCTCGCGCAGCGGCTCGCCGCACACCATCACGACGAACGGGGCAGGGGCCTATCGACACCACTCCCGGATTTTTTTCTGCCGGCCAGTCCCGCATCGCCTGCTCGCCCGGCCTCGGAGCAGTCGGCAGCGGCGATGTCAGTGCTGCCTGGCACGATGATCGGCATCGAACCCGCCCACCGTGACGCACACCCGCCCGACGGCCTGGACTCACACCCCTGGTCCGTCTTCTCCCACGTCTGCGGCAGCGCGGAGGTCGTGCCCTTCCTGGCCGGAATCGCCGTCGCCGGTCACCGTACGGAGGGCGTCGCCTGTCTCGCCGACGGGGACGCGCGCGTCGTGGGCGGGACCGAAGGCGCCCGTGGTGTGCGGCCGACCCGGCCGGGTGTCATGACGGTGACCGCTCGGCTCCGTGGCGGTCCGGCCGGGCCGCGGTCCGCCTGCGCGCGGCCTCTTCCATCAGCCCGCTCGCGGTCGACGTGTCGTCGGGGTCGCTCGCGGCGGCCATCAGCCAGGTGGCCGAGACGGGATCGGTCTCCGGCGGGACGACCAGGAGAGAAAAGTGGTCCTGCTCTCCCCTGGTGACGAGAACGGTGTCGTCGCCGACCGGGTACGAGTCGATGTGCACCACACGGTCGTCGATGGTCAGCCGCGTCGGCAGCCCTTCCCAAGCCCCGGCGTCCAGGCCGACGCGGTCGACCGGGCCCAGGTGCTCGGTCAGCGCGTCGATCAGGGCGGGCAGCTCGGCCGCGATGTCGCGGGACCGCGGCCACCACGCCCCGTCCAGCGCGCCTTCCCGTTCGTGCGTCGTCTCCAGCCGTACGACGACCGAGCCGGGTTTCGCGGCCTGGCCGGCGGTGTCCGGCAGCAGCCGGTTCTCCTGCGGCTCGGCGGGCTGGGAATCGGGCATCGCGTTCGCCTGCCTACGCGGAAGTGGGGCAGTTCCTCGTTTTCACGGTACTCCTCGGCCAGCGGCCCGCAGAGCGACAGCTCACGGCGGGAAAACCGAGGGTTTCTCCGACGTAGAGTGATCGGTGTTACGTCCCGTCGCACAGCGAGGTCACCATGGAGTTCCAGGAAACGCCGCCGGCCGGGTACGCGGAAGTCCATGTCGTCGCCGCGTCCCCCGAGGTCGCCCGGCGCGTGGCCGAGGTCCTGCGGCACTGCTTCGCCGCGGGCGAGCAGCGCAGCTATCCGGCGGGCGACGAGGGCGGCACCCGCCTGGAGATCACGGTGGACACCACACGGGCCGCCGAACCGGCACGGTCGTGGCTGGAATCCAGCCGCTCGACGGACCACACCGACCACGAGCCCCGCCGGGACTGACGGGCCACACCCACCGCGACCCCGGCCCGGACTGACAGGGCACACACCCACCGCGAACCCCGCCCGGACTGATGTCAGCGGTCCTCCCGGGGGGTCACCAGGCCCGGCCGCCCTGCTGCGGCTGCTCGCCGGCGGAACCGGACCTCGCCCCGAGGATCGCCGCCGGTCGTCCGGCCGTCGTGGGGCACGCCACGGGCTGACGGACCAGCGGGTGCACCGCGTCGACGGAAAGGCACGGTCGCAGCGGCTCTCCCGGGGAGCATCCGCACGGCTCGGCCCGGGAACGGCCGGCGCTACCTCCTGATCCTCCGCGTCACCCGCGTCACCACGGCCGCGTAGCCGATGCCGAGCGCGAGTGAGGCGAAGAGGGCCGTGAAGGGGAAGTCCTCCTGGAGGTACGGGTACACCTGATAGTGCGTCAGGTAGATGTAAAGGGAGCTGCTCGCCAGGATGCCCGCGAGGGCGTTGAGCGGGCCCAGGCTGGGCAGGGTCGGTGTCCAGATCAGCAGTGCCAGTCCGGCGATCACGAGCGTCGTCCGCAGGGGCTGGTCGTGGAACAGGCCGGGCACGGTCAGCAGCAGTACCGCCGTCAGCAGGGCCCGTTGGCGTGCGGTCACGGCTCTCGCCGCCGCCCAGCCCAGGGCGAACAGCCAGAAGACCACGGTGGGGCTCAGCTGGGGGCGGGCCGACGCCAGGCCCAGGAGGTCGTAGCGGCCCACCAGGCCGACGGCCACGAGGGCGAGGGGCACGCCGAACGCGTGGCGGCGCTCCAGCCGGTCCAGCAGCGGGACCGCCATGAGGACCGCGAGGGCGAGGAGGAAGTGGACCAGGGCCTCCACGAACCAGTAGGCCCAGTCGAAGCGGTCGTCGCCCTGGTCGACCAGGCTGTTGAGGAGCAGCGCGTTGGCCGGGTCCAGGGCGTCGGTCAGGAGCACCGCGCCGGTGATCCACACCATGCTCGGTACGGCGATGCGCGCGATGCTGCGCCACAGTTGCCGTACGCGTTCAGGGCGTTCGGCGTCGGTCAGCTGGAAGCGGGCGAAGTTGTAGCCGGCGACGCAGATGAGGATGTGGGCGAAGCCCTTGATGTCGAAGATCTTGATGTGTGTGCCGACGATGAGGACGATGCCGGCGGCGCGCAGGGCGATGCCCGTCTCCAGGGTGCGGCGGGTCCGCCAGGACGCCGGGGTGGTCCAGCGGCGCAGCGCGGCGCCCGGTCCGCGGGCCGTCCGGGCGTCTGGGGCCGGTGCCGGTGTTTCCCGGGCGGCGGGGGCGGCCGTGCCGCGCAGCTCGCGGATCGTCTTCCGGTGCCAGTCGGCCGGCAGGTGGCCCAGCGCCTCCTCCAGGCGCAGGGACATCTCGACGTAGCACAGGGAGTCGCCGCCCAGTGCGGCGAAGCTGCTGTCGTCGGTGACGTCGGCGCGGTCGAGGATCTCGGCGTACAGGCGGCGCAGGTCGTCGCGGTCCCCGGCGGGGTCGGGGGGCTGTTCCGCCGCGGGGCGTGTCAGGTGGCGTACGGCCTCGTAGTCGGGCTTGCCCGTGGCCAGGCGCGGGAGGCGTTCAGCGGTGTGGACCCGGACGGCGCGGGGCGGGAGCCCGCAGTCCGCGGCGACCAGGCGGCGGATGCGGTCCCGTTCACCAAGGTCGCCGATGGCGGCCACCGCGAGCGTCTCCCCGTCGCCCGTGCAGTACGCGGTGACCCCGTGCCGTTCCAGCAGGGACTCGACGCGCTGGGGGTCGATCCGCAGTCCGAGGATCTTGGCGAAGCGGCTGCGGCGGCCCACGATCTCGTACAGGCCGTCGTCGGCGCGCCGGGCGAGGTCGCCGGTGTGCAGTTCCGTCACGGTGCGGCCGAGGGCGAGGTCGGCGGGGCGCTCGGCGTAACCGAGCATCACGTTGGGCCCGGAATAGACCAGTTCGCCGACGTCCGGGCCGTGGCCGTCGACCGGCCGCAGCCGGAAGGAGCCGCCGGGTATCGGCACGCCGACGGCCTCGGGGCGCTCGGCGGCGAGGTGCGGTGGGAGGTAGGCCATGCGGGCGGTGGCCTCGGTCTGGCCGTACATCACGAACAGCTGCCAGCCCGCGCGGCGCCCCGACTCGGCGTAGCGGGCGACGCGTTCCGGTGCGAGCCGGCCCCCGGCCTGGGTGACGCGGCGCAGGTGCGGCAGGTCCATCCTCTCGAAGCCGACCCGGTCGAGCAGGTCGAAGGTGTACGGCACTCCCGCCAGCGAGGTGCCGCGGGCGGCACGGAACTCCTCCCAGAACGCCGGGTCGGACACCGACTTGTCGGTGAGGATCAGCCCGGCGCCGCGCAGCAGGTGGCTGTGGATGACGGACAGGCCGTAGCAGTAGTGCATGGGCAGTGTGGTGGCCGCGCGGTCGGTGTCGTCGAGACCGAGGTACGCCGCGATGGACTCGGCGTTGGCCTGGAGGCTGCCGTGGGAGAGCCGCACCAGCTTGGGCGAGCCGGTCGAGCCGGAGGTGCTCAGCAGCAGGGCGAGGTCCGGGTGGAGGGTGTGGGCGCTGCCGGGGTGCCGTTCGTCCAGGACGGCGGTGCCGTCGGCGGCCGGGCGGGCCACGACGTCGGGGGCGTACGCCTCGGTCAGGGAGTCGATGGTGCTCTCGCTGTCGCCGGGGACGAGCAGGACGGGGTGGCCGGCGGACAGGGCGGCGAGGTGGGTGACGAGCGCGCCGGTCCGGTTGGCCCCGGCCAGCAGCACCAGCCGCCGTACGGGGCCGAGGCGCTCGGCCGTGTCGGCGACCCGCTCGGCCAGCCGGCGGTACGTCAGCTCCCCTTCCGGCGTGACGAGGGCGACGCGGTCGCCGTGGGCGGCGAGCCGACGGGCGAACGGCACGCCGTGCGGCTGCCGCGGGGGCGGCACCGAGGGCGCGCCGGGGAGGAGGGGCAGCCGCAGCGCGCCCGTCGCGCGGGACGCCGGGCCGGAGGAGGGTGCGGGGGACGGGGCCGGGAGGGATCCGGAGGGGTGGAGCACGGGGCGCGCCCTTTCCGCGGCAACGTCCGCTTTCAACTGTGGACCCTTGACGTTTAGGTAAGCTTTACCTTATTCATAGCATGGTCATTATCAAGCCACAGAAGCATCACGGCATCGGTCACAGCATCGCTTCGCCCTCGCTCTCCCCCGGGAACCGGCCGGTGGTGCGGTGGCGGGCCCTCAGGAAGGCACACACCATGCGACGCCCCTCGGTTCGCCGGACGACCGCGCTGATCGCGGCCGGGCTGCTGCTCCCCGCCCTCGCGGCGTGCGGCTCCGCCGACTCGGACAGCGGGGACGGGGGCGGCGGCGACTCCTCCCTCGTCATCTACTCCGGCCGCAACGAGAAGCTGGTCAAGCCGCTTCTGGACAAGCTGGAGAAGGCCGTCGGCGCCGAGGTCGAGGTGCGGTACGGCGACAGCGCGGAACTCGCCGCCCAGATCCTGGAGGAGGGCGAGCGCACCAAGGCCGGGCTGTTCTTCTCCCAGGACGCCGGCGCGCTGGGCGCCCTGTCCAGGGAGGGCATGCTGAAGAAGCTTCCGGCGGCCACCCTCGGCAAGGTCGACGAGGCGTACCGCGGCTCCGACGGCGACTGGGTGGGCCTGTCGGGGCGGGTCCGCGTCATCGCGTACAACCCGGACAAGGTCGACGCGGACGACGTGCCCGACAGCGTCTTCGACGTGACGAAGCCTCAGTGGAAGGGCCGGGTCGGCTTCGCCCCGACCAACGCCTCCTTCCAGGCCTTCGTCACCGGCATGCGGGTCCTGAAGGGCGACGACGTCGCCCGCGAGTGGCTGCAGGACCTGAAGGCGAACGGCGCGAAGACGTACGCCCACAACCTCGCCACCCTGGACGCCGTGGAGGCCGGTGAGGTCTCCCTCGGCCTGGTCAACCACTACTACTGGTACGAGCGGGTCGCCGAGAAGGGTGAGGACGCCGTCGCCTCCCGGCTGCACTTCCTGCCCGGCGAGGACCCCGGCGCGCTGATCAACGTCGCGGGCGCGGGCATCCTCGAGGACAGCGGGCAGAGCGCGACCGCGCAGAAGGCCGTGGACTTCCTGCTGTCGAAGGAGGCGCAGACCTACTTCGCGGACGAGACGAAGGAGTACCCGCTGGCCGCGGGCGTCACCAGCACCGTGCAGGGCCTGCCCGACTTCGAGTCGCTGGAGTCCCCCGACATCGACCTCGGCAAGCTGGAGTCGCTCCAGGAGACCCTGGCCATGCTCCAGGACGTCGGACTGGTCTGAGCCGACGTGCCCACCTCACCGTCCGCCTCGCGCCCGGCCGGCAACCCCGCCCCGGCCGGGCGCGCACCCGGGGCGGACCGGGGCAGCCCGGCCCGCCCACCGGCACCCGGCGGGCCCGGCAGGAGGCGGACGCCCCGCCGGAGACCGCCGCTGGTCCTGCTCGTCCCCGCCTGCGTGGCCGCGCTGTTCGCCCTGCTGCCGCTGGGCTACCTCGCCGTGCGCGCCCTGGAACGCGGCCCGGCCTTCGCCTGGGACGTCGTCGCCGACGAACGCACCCTGGCGCTCCTCGGCCGCAGCCTCGGCCTGACCGTCGTGGTCGTGGCGGCCTGCCTGGTGCTGGGGGTGTCGCTCGCCTGGCTGACCGTGCGGACCGCGCTGCCCGGGGCCCGCGCCTGGTCGGTGCTGGCGACGCTGCCGCTGGCCGTGCCCAGCTATGTCGCCGCGTTCGCCTGGCTGTCGGCCGCGCCGGGCCTCGCCGGATTCGGCGGCGCCGCGCTCGCCCTGACACTGGTCAGTTTCCCGTACGTCGCGCTGCCGGTCGCCGCCGCGCTGCGGGGCATCGACCCGGCGCAGGAGGAGGTCGCGCGCTCACTCGGGCACGGCCCGCTGCGCACCTTCCTCACAGTGACCCTCCCCCAGCTGCGGCCCGCGGCGGCGGGCGGGGCGCTGCTCGTGGCGCTGTACGTGCTGTCCGACTTCGGCGCGGTGTCCCTGATGCGGTACGACACCTTCACCCGG
Organism: Streptomyces sp. NPDC051207; assembly: GCF_040682395.1. Classification (NCBI taxonomy): domain Bacteria; kingdom Bacillati; phylum Actinomycetota; class Actinomycetes; order Kitasatosporales; family Streptomycetaceae; genus Streptomyces; species Streptomyces sp. NPDC051207. The sequence continues at coordinate 143,786 of NZ_JBFBAX010000011.1, forward strand.
GCCATCCACACCTCGTACCGCGCCTCCTTCGACCGCACCCCGGCCGCCGCGCTCAGCGTGGTGCTCGTGGTGATGACGATCGCGCTGGTGGCCGGCGAGGCCCGTACGCGCGGACGCGCGGGGCACGCCAGGACCGGCGCGGGCACCGCACGCCCGGCGGTCCCGGCCGCCCTCGGCCGGTGGCGGCTCCTCGCCCTGCTGTGGTGCGGGACGGTGGTGGCCGTGGCCGTCGCCTTCCCGCTGGGCACCCTCGGCTACTGGCTGGCCGTCGGCAGTTCGGCCGGCTGGGACCTCGGCGCGCTCGCCGCAACGGCCTGGGCGACGCTGGGGGTGGCGGCTGCGGGCGCCGGGCTCACCACGGTTCTCGCGCTGCCGGTCGGGGTGATCGCCGCCCGGTACCGGGGCCGCGGCGCCCGGCTGCTGGAGCAGGCGGCGTACGCGGGACACGCCCTGCCCGGCATCACGGTCGCGCTGGCGCTGGTGTTCTTCGCGGTGCGCTACGCCTACCCGCTGTACCAGCGACTCCCGCTGCTGGTCTGCGCCTACGCCGTGCTGTTCCTGCCGGTCGCGGTGGCCGCCACCCGGGCGGCCGTGCTCCAGGCGCCGCCCGTGCTGGAGGACGTGGCGCGCTCACTCGGGCGGCGGCCCTGGCAGGTGCTGCGGGAGGTGACCGTGCCGCTGGCCGCGCCCGGCGTGGCCGCGGGCGCGGCGCTCACCTTCGTGGTCTGCATGAAGGAACTCCCCGCGACGCTGCTGCTGCGCCCCACCGGCACGGACACCCTCGCCACCCGGCTGTGGACCGAGACCGGCGCCGGTTCCTTCGCGGCGGCCGCCCCCTACGCCGCCGCGCTGATCCTGCTCGCCGCCGTCCCCTCGTACCTCCTAGGCAGGCACCGGACATGAACGAACTGCACGTCGAAGGGCTCACCAAGTCCTACGGAGCGGGTGAGCCGGTCCTGCGCGGGCTCGACCTCACCGTTCCGGCAGGGGCGCTGGCCGCGGTCCTCGGGCCGTCCGGCTGCGGGAAGACCACCATGCTGCGGATCGTCGCCGGGTTCCTGCGCGCCGACGCGGGCACGGTCCGGCTCGGCGGCCGGCTCCTGAACGGGCCCGGTGTCCACGTACCGTCGGAGCGGCGCCGCATCGGCATCGTGCCGCAGGAGGGCGCCCTCTTCCCGCATCTGAGCGTGGCCCGCAACGTCGCCTTCGGCCTGACCGGCGCCGACCGGTCCGAACGGCGCCGCGCCACGCAGGAGATGCTCGGACTCGTCGGCCTCGCCGGACACGGCGACCGCATGCCGCACGAGCTGTCCGGCGGGCAGCAGCAACGCGTCGCGCTGGCCCGCGCGCTCGCCCCGCGCCCCCAACTGGTGCTGCTGGACGAGCCGTTCAACGCGCTCGACAGCGCACTGCGGGCAGGAGTGCGGGCGGACGTCCGGGCGGCGCTGCGGGCGACCGGCGCCACGGCGGTCCTCGTCACCCACGACCAGCAGGAGGCGCTGTCCACCGCCGACCTCGTCGCCGTCGTGCGGGACGGCCGGGTCGCCCAGTGCGCCGCCCCGCAGGACCTCTACCGGCGGCCCGCGGACCCCTGGATCGCCGGCTTCGTCGGAGACGCCGTCCTGCTTCCCGGCACGGTCACCGGCGACGGCACGGCCGTGACGGCCCTGGGCGCCGTGCCGCTCGCCGCCCCGGCCGACGGCCGCACCACCGGCACGGTCCTGCTGCGCCCGGAACAGCTCCTGCTGACCGACGCGGACGCCGAGGGCGCGGTCCGGGGCACGGTGACCGACGTGTCGTACTACGGCCACGACGCTATGGTCACCGTGACCGTCGAGGGCCACGAGACCCCGGTCGGCGTCCGGGTCGGCGGACCCGTACGGGTGCGCCCCGGGGAGGAGACGGGGGTCCGGGTCGTGGGCGAGGCCGGCCTGCACGCGTAGGCAATCCCGGTCCGTGCGGGAAGCCCGCGACCGGAAGCCGCGCGGCGGGGACCCGGCGACGGGCCAGAGGACGAAACCGCCGGGAACGCACATCTCGGGAGCGGGCTGCGCGACCACCACCCGCGCATCGTGGCGCGCGCCGGGGTCGAGCCGTACCGCGTTTCCTCCCGGGGGTTCCCTCAGGTGCACCGCATCGTCTTCCCTTGGAGGGGACGTCGAGGTCTCTGGGAGGGGTGGTCCCGGTGTACTTGCCCGTGCGGCTCAAGGGTCTTGTGGCTCCCGCCGCCACGGCTGCGACCGAGATCGTGCTGTTCGACCGCGACGACCGTCTCGTCGGGCGGCTGCGCTTCCGGGTCTGCCCGTCGTGCCGTACGGGGCGCATCCTGGACATCTGGGTGGGCGACGGCCGGCGGCGTCAGGGCCTGGGCCACCGGCTCGCCCGCACCCTCCTCGCCCGCCATCCGGGCCACCGGTGGAGCACGACCCCGCAGACCCGGGAGGGCCGGGCCTTCTTCCGGGGGGTCACGGAGGAGACCGGGGTGCCGCTGCCCCACGACGGCCCCTTGTGCCCTCATCTGATGGGGGTGCTCCGGCGGGGGTGGCGGTCGGTGCGGGAGCACGGGTCGCACCGCTGAACGCGCGCCGGGGCCCTGCTACGGGCCGAGTTCGACAGCGATGTGCGGGGACAAGGCGCGCAGCAGGTCGGGGGCGTCGAACATGGCCCCCGCCGAGGCCACTCCCACCGTCCTCGTGCGGCCCGTGAGGAGGCGTCCGACCGCTTCCACCACGAGCGGCGCGGTGACGGCGTAGATGTCCCGGCCCCTGGCGACGGCGCGGCGTTCGGCGGTGCCGGACCGTACGACGGTGTCGACCACGAAGGTCTGCGCGGACCGCCCCCGCTCGTCCACCGGGACCGGCGCCGGGGTGTCCGGTGCGGACAGGTCCCGGGCCGCCTCGACGGTCATGTACGTGCGGACCTCGGGGACGGACAGGTGGCTGGGGACGGTGACGACGTCGGCCATGGTGAACTCGCCGAGGACGGCCCGGGTGCCCATCGGTTCGGGGAAGGTCCACTTCAGGTGGGGCAGGTCGTCGTTGTGGTACTCCAGGCGCCCTCCGGTGTGGCGGACCCGCCGGCCGTCGCGCCGCTGCCGGGACACCTCGCCCGCCGCGCGCGTGCCGGCGGTGGGATGCCAGCCGCTCAGCCCGTACGCGATGTGTACCTCGTCGGCGGCCGTCCAGTCGCCCATGGCCGCGGTGGCGAGCAGGTCGCCGAGGCCGCCGTAGAAGGCCATCGCGGGGACGATCAGCGCTCCCGCGGCGCGGGCCCGGTCCGTGAAGTGCGCGAAGGTGTCGGCGTTGGCCTCGATCTCGGCCGCGACGTCCACGTACGGGATGCCGGCGCGCAGGGCCGCCTCGATCACGGGAGCGGCGGTCGTGGCGAAGGGCCCGGCGCAGTTGATCACCGCCGCCGCGCCGGACAGCGCGCGGTCGAGGGAGAGCGGTTCCTCGACGGACGCCGGGCGCACGTCGAGGCCGGGGCGGGACGCCGCCAGTTCCCGCAGCTTGCCGGTGTCGCGGCCGGACAGGACCGGCACGAAGCCGCCGTCCAGCAGATGCGCCACGACGAAGCGCCCGGTGTGCCCGTACGCGCCGTACACCACGACCGTCTGCCGCGCTGCCATGTGTTCTCTCCCGTGCTCGGATGATCCCCCGGACTGCCGTACCGCGGACATCCTGGCCAGCCGCGGGCCACGGGCGTGAGTGTCCGGAACGACATGCCACGTACACTTCCGGACATGGGCTCTGTCGCGCTGGCCGTCACCGACGGAATGCTGCACTTCGAGCTGTCCGTGGCCTACGAGGTGTTCGCCTCCGCCCCGGACGCGGTGACCGTGCCGTGGTACGACGTCGCCGTCTGCGGGACCGGTGCGGTGCGGGTCGGCCGGTTCCTGCTGGACAGCGACCGCGGGCTCGACCGGCTGCGGGACGCCACCACCGTGATCGTGCCCGCCTGGGCGGACGTCGACGTGGCGCCGCCCGCCGATCTGGTCGACGCGGTGCGCGCGGCCCACGAGGCGGGCGCGCGGGTGGCCTCCCTGTGCACGGGCGCGTTCGTCCTGGCCGCCGCCGGGCTGCTGGACGGGCGGCGCGCGACCACGCACTGGGCGCACACCGACGCCCTGGCCGCCCGCCACCCCGAGGTGGACGTCGACCCGGACGTGCTCTACGTCGACGACGGCAGCGTGCTCACCTCCGCCGGGAAGGCCGCCGCGCTGGACCTGTGCCTGCATCTGGTGCGCCTCGACCACGGCTCGTCGGTCGCCAACGCCGTCGCCCGCCGCCTGGTCGTGCCGCCGCACCGGGCCGGTGGCCAGGCGCAGTTCGTCGCCGCCCCGGTGCCCGCCCGGGACGACCATCCGCTCGCGGCGCTGCTGCCCTGGGTGATGGAGCGCCTCGACCGCCCGCTGACCGTGGAGGACCTGGCCCGCCGGGCGGGGATGAGCTCGCGCAACCTCGGCCGCCACTTCCGGGCGGCGACCGGAACGACCCCGCTGCGGTGGCTGCTGACCCAGCGCATCCGGCGCGCCCAGGAGTTGCTGGAGCACACCGACAGCAGTGTCGACGCCGTCGCGGCGGCGACCGGCATGGGCACCGCCACGACCCTGCGCCGCCACTTCAACCGCACGGTCGGCGTTCCCCCGGACACCTACCGCCGCACCTTCCGCGCCCGTGCCAGGGCGGACACCACACCCGTGTGACGGGCCGAACCACCGCAAGCCGCGCCGGCTGGTGGCACCGGCCTTCAGCTCCCGGTGCATCCGCACGCCCGCTGAGCGGCCCGCCCGCGGAACTGGGGTCGATGCTGGGGAGGGTACCGGGGCGGTCGCCCCCGCAGGTGCGCGAGGCTCGTCGCCCGTGACGACCTCGCACCCGTTGCCGGGCTTCCCAGGAGCACCCCGTGAGTGACCTCCCCCGCGGTGAGACCGCACGCACCCGGCTGCGCGCCCACCTCGCGTCGCACCGTCAGCGCTACGTGGTCTACCCGGCCGGCTGCCTGCTGTTCTCCGGCGGGGCAGCCGCCTTCATCCACGCCGACCTGGGGACCGACCCCCTCGACGTCTTCGCCCTCGGGGTCCTCGAACACGCCCCGCTGACCATCGGCATCGTCCAGGCCGGGGTGGCCGCGGTGTGCCTCGTCGCGTGGGCGGCCTGGAACCGACGGCGGCCCCCGGTGTCGCCGTTCTTCACGTTCTTCCTGTGCGGCAGCATGATCGACGTGCTGCGGGCCGTGGAAGCGGCCGGCCACCTGCCGCTCCCGGACGGCGGCATCATGATCGTCGGTGTCCTGCTGTGCACCTACGGCTCCGCGCTGATCATCATGAGCGGGGTCGGGATCCGCGCCATGGACCTGGTGGCCATCTCCATGACGCACCGCTGGCGCTGGCCGTTCTGGGCCGCCAAGGGCAGCCTCGAAATCGTCCTGCTGGGCAGCGGATACGTCCTCGGCGGGCCCGTCGGACTCGGCACGATCTGCTTCCTGGTGCTCGTCGACACCCTGATCCAGCCCTGCATGCTGCTGACGACCCGGGTGTTCTTCCTGCGCAACCACGGACTGGAACAACCTCCCCCGGTCCCCGCCTACCGGACCGACCCCGCCTGAGCGAGAGGCCTTCTTCCATGCTTCTGTCCGACCTGTACATCGCGGGTCTGGGCGCCCGCATCCCCGGGCGCGTCACCACCAAGGAGGCCGTGGCCGCCGGGTGGTACGACGCGGCGGAGGCGGAGGCCCTCGGCTGGGAGTCGGTGGCCGTCGCGGGCGACGTGCCCGCCCCGGACCTGGCGGTCGAGGCCGCGCAACAGGCCCTGGAGGTGTCCGGGCACGCCACCTCGGAGATCGACATCCTGATGCACGTGTCGTGCAACCACCAGGGCCCCGACCTGTGGTCGCCGCAGCACTACGTCCTGCGCAACACCGTCGGCGGGACCATCCCGGCCCTGGAGATCCGCCAGGGCTGCAACGGCTTCCTCGCCGCGATGGAACTCGCCGGCACCTACCTGGCGGCGTCCCCGGACCGTACGGCCGCCCTGATCACGTCGGCGGACAACTGGGGCGACCCGTTGATCGACCGGTGGCGGGCCACCCCCGGCGGACTGTTCGGCGACGCGGCGACGGCCTGCGTGCTGTCCCGCCGGACCGGCTTCGCACGCCTCGTCAACGTCCGTGCCGTGTCGCTGCCGGACCTGGAGGAGCTGAACCGGGGCGGCGAACCGCTCTACCCGCCCGGATGCACCACGGGCGTGAAGGTCGATCTGCGGGAGCGCGCCGCCACGTACAAGGGCGGCCAGGACCTGGTGAACGCGGGGCGGTTGATGGGCGAGACGCAGCGCGCCCTGATCAGGGAGACCCTCGACGAGGCGGGGCTCGCCCCGGGCGACATCACCCGCGTCGCCCACCAGTTCGTCGGCGACCTGAACGTGCTCCACCGCCTGCTGGAGCCCTTCGGCGAGGACGCCGGTGTCACCAAGGGCGTGTGGGACTTCGGGCGTTCCGTCGGGCACACCGGCGCCAACGACCAGACCAGCGGCCTGCACCACCTCGTGACGACCGGTCAGCTGGAGCGCGGCGACCGCGTGATGCTGCTCGGCGCCGGAGCCGGGATCTCCTTCTCCTGCGCCGTCGTCGAGATGCTGGACGTCCCCGCGTGGGCCGGCGCGGCGGACCGGGCCGCATGACGGTCGAGGCACCGGTCCAGCCGGCCGGGCTGTGGGCCCTGCGGATGCGGGACGCGACAGCGCCCGCCCCGCTGCTGCGGCTGATCTGCGTCCCCTACGCGGGGGGCGGCGCCGCCGTCTACCACGGCTGGGCGGACCGCCTGCCGGGCGTGATCGAACCGTGGGCGGTGCGCATGCCCGGCCGCGACGCCCGGCTGCACGAACCGCTGCGCACGGATCTGGTGGCGACGGCCGGGGAGCTCGCCGACGCCCTCGCGCCCCTGCTGACAGGGCCGTACGCCTTCTTCGGGCACAGCCTCGGCGCGTTCCTGGCGTTCGAGACGGTACGGGCGCTGCGGAAGCGGGGCGCGCCGGAGCCGGTCCTGCTGGCCGTGTCGGCGCGCAACCCCCCGCAGATCCGCACCTACGGGGGCGGTGTCCACCGGCTGCCGGACGACGAGTACCTCGACGTGCTGGACCGCCGGTACGGGGCCATACCGCCGCTGCTGCGCGAGGACGCGCAGATGCGGGCGCTGTATCTGCCGATCCTGCGCGCGGACACCACGATGCTGGAGACGTACCGCTATCTGCCGGGGCGGCCCCTCGGGTGTCCCGTCGTCGCCTACGGGGGCGCCGAGGACCCGGAGACGTCCCCGGCGTCGCTGGCCGCCTGGGCGGACGTGACGAGCGCCGGGTGCGCCACGGCGGTGCTGCCGGGCGGGCACTTCTTCCTCGGCCCGTCGCGGGAGGAGCTGCTCGGGCATCTGACGGCCGAGCTGCTGAGGGCGCTCGTGCCCTGAGCAGGCCCGGCCGGCGGGTCAGCTGCGGCGTGCGGTGATGAGGACGTAGCCGAGGCCGGGCGTGTAGAAGGTGTCGGTCTCCGGGTCGAGCAGGGCGCGCACCACCTCCTCGCCGGCGATGTCGACCCATTCGGCGCGGTGTTCGAGCATCATCGCCCGCAGCCCGTGGCGCACCGGTTCGGGGACGCGGATGTGCGGCGTGACGTCGCTGACGTCCAGGACGTCGAAGCCCGCCGCGGCGAGCAGCGGTTCGTACGCGTCGAGCGGCATCGCGGTGACCAGGGGGTGGATCTCCGACCAGTCCTGGCCGGGCTCGTGGAACATGTCGGCGAGGACGAGCCGGGCGCCGGGCCGCAGGACGCGGTGCGCCTCGCGCAGCGCCCGCGGCTTGTCGGGCATGTGGATGAGCGACTCGAAGAACCAGCCGGCGTCGAACGACTCGTCTGGATAGGGCAGGTGCAGGGCGTCCGCCAGCTCGAAGTGCACCCGGTCGTCGAGCCGGAGCTCGCGGGCCCTGGTGCTGGCGTGCTCGATCTGGCGGCGGCTGACGGACACGCCGACGATCTCGACCGGGTGCCCGCCGGCCAGGTGGAAGGCCGGCTGGCCGATGCCGCAGCCGATGTCCAGCACGCGCTGGCCGGCCAGCGGCGCCAGACGCTCGACCATGAGGGCCGTGAGGTGCTCGGTGGCGGCCTGGAAGGTGGAGTGGTCGGCGGGGTCCGACCAGTAGCCGAGGTGCAGGTTGCTGTCGCAGATCCGGGCGTGGAACTCGCTGAAGGTGTCGTACAGTTCGGCCACGGCCTCGCTGTTCGACGGGTTCGCCGAGGTCATCTCGTACCTCTTTCGTGAGGTGGTGCGGGGTGCCGGTGGGTGCCGGGGCGGCGCCGCGCGGCGGTCAGGTGGTGTAGTACCAGCTCATCGGTTCGGCACCGGCGCGCTCGGGTGCGGCCCGTCCGGCCGGTTGCGGCTCGGGCCGGACGGCGCAGCGGCGGCGCAGGGCGTCGAGGGCGGGCAGGGCCCGGGTGACGGTGTCGAAGGGGAGCCCGAAGTCGATCAGGCAGGCGACCTCGTCGACCCCGGCCGCGCGCAGCCTGTCGACCGTGGCGGCGCACTTGTCCTCGGTGCCGAGCAGGGACCGGCGGCTGTAGTAGTCCTCGGCCATCAGCTCGGCGAGCCGGTCCTGTTCGGCGGCGTCGGTGCCGCGGGAGGTGCCGCTGACCGCGTCGTCGTTGCGTTTCTGGGTCATGAACGAGGCGAGGTAGCGCTTGACGGGTTCGCGCACCTCGTTCCACACCTGCTGTTCGTCGTCGCCGACGTAGGTGTGCATGCCGACGGTGACCGTGCCGGTGGCCGGGTCGTGGCCGGCCCTCTCCCGGGCCGCGCGGTAGCGGCTGACGTCCTCCTCCAGCTTCTCCCAACTGGTCAGCAGGGACAGGACGTTCAGGCCGCGTTCGCCCGCGTCGATCCACGTCTGCGGGTTGGAGGTGTGCACCAGCCACATCGGCAGTTCGGGTTGGCAGGGCCGCGGATAGGTGCGGACGTCCAGGGCCCGGCCCTCCGGGCCGGGGAAGGTGCGGGTCTCCCCCCGCCACAGCGCGGCCACCGTGTCCACGTGGTCCAGGGTGTACTGCCTGCGGTCGGCGTAGTGGTCGGGGTAGAAGACGAAGTCGCCCTGGTGCCAGCCCGTGGCCACGCACACGCCGACCCGGCCCTGCGAGAGCTGGTCCACGAGGGACCACTCCTCCACGACGCGGACGGGGTGGTGGTGGGGCAGGACCACGCTGCCGGCCCGCAGGTGCAGGTTGTCGGTGGCCACGGCCAGCGCGGCGGACAGCACGGCCGGGTTGGGGAAGCTGCCGCCGAACTCCTGGAAGTGGCGTTCCGGCGTCCAGATGGCGGTGAAGCCGTGCCGGTCGATGAAGCGCGCCACGTCCAGGATGAAGCGGTAGCGGGTGCCGAAGTCGTTGCGGTCGTTCGCGGAGAAGAAGTAGACGCTGAAGTCCATGGTGCTCCTCACCTGGTGCCGTCGGGTCCGGCCGGGTTGAGCGAGGCCGGGAACAGGCTGGTCGGGAAGTTCCGGGAGGCCAGCACCGGGGACAGCATCCGGGCGATGCGGGCGAGGTTCTCGTCGTGGGCGATGGTGTGGTGGTCGGCGTTCATCTCGTGGATGGTGATGCGCGGGCCGACGAACTGGGCGAGCCCGTTCGACTTGTCGTCGCTGGTGCGCGGCACGGGTGGCAGGTCGTTGCTGTTGCCGGGGGCCAGGAAGCCCTGCGTGGCGTGGAAGAGGGTGGTGGGCACCGTGGTGCGCAGCGGGGCCGGCCGGTAGGCCTGGAGCAGGTCGCCGTTGTGCAGCATCAGTTCGTGCCGGACCAGGATCTGCTGTTTGATCATCTCCCGGTCGGGCCGGGCGGCCGAGCGGTCGCGGATGTGGCCGGCGACCAGGTCGAGCTGGGCGTGGAGGTCCAGGCCGGTGAGGGAGGCGAGGCCGATCTGCTCGCCGACGCCCCAGCGCTGGCACATCGCGTTGCCGAGCATCACCAGGGAGAAGGCCTCCGCCTCGACCTCCGTGACGGTGCCCCAGTCCACGCTGTCCCAGGCCTCGGTGCCGGGCATGATCGGGTCGATGGCGATGAGGTGCGTGACTTCCTCGCCGGCCAGTTGCAGCTGCCGGGTCATCTCGTAGGCGAGGACCCCGCCGAAGGAGCAGCCGCCCAGGAGGTAGGGCTCGCCGGGGAAGCGGTCGCGCAGCTCGCCGACGTAGTGCGCGGCCATCTCCTCCACGGAGTCGTACCTGCGGGGCATGCGGTCCGCGGCGGCGGCGCCGATCTGCTCCAGGCCGATGACGGGGTTGTGCAGCCCGAGGTGGCGGGAGAGGTAGATCGCGTAGCTCACCTCGCCGTACAGGTTGTGCGCCCACACGGAACGGCGGTTGTCCCCGTGCCGGTTGATCGCGACGACCGGCGAGGCCTCCTGCTGCCGGGACGCGGCCGGTTCCGGTGCGGCGGGCGGCGCGCACACCCGGGCCGCGTTCCCGGCCGAGACGAGGAGCCACGGCTCGACGTCGAGGTCGGTCAGGTCGGGCGGCGGGGCGATCCAGCGGTGGTACTCGCCGTCGCCTCCCCCGGCCGGTACGGCCCGCACGACCACGGTCCGCTCCAGTCCGCCGAGCGGACGCGTGTGGTGTACGGCCGCGGCGGCGACCAGGGCGGCCCGCCAGGCGGCGGCGCGCTCCAGCCGGCCCCGGAGCGCGTCGGCGCCCATCGGCGCGACCGGGGCGAGGGCCGCGGTCACCCGGTCCAGCGCGGCCCGCGGGGCGAGCCCGGCGAGGTCCGCTTCGCGCACGGGCGGCCGGTCGGCGCCCCAGACGCCGGCGAGGGGCGCGGCCACCGCCGCCAGCGACTCGTTCGCGGTCTCGGCGAGCGGCCCCTCGCCCGGTCCGGGTGTTTGGACGAGGAGCAGTTCGGTGATCTGCAGGCCGCGGTCCTGGAGGATCCGGGCGGTCTCGACGGCGACCAGGCCCGCGACTCCGTACCCGGCGATCCGGCAGGAGCCGCCCGGGTGGGCCGCGGCGATCGCGTCGGCGCAGGCCCGTGCGAGGACGTTGATGTCGGCGGCCGGGTCCGCGCCGTCCGGGAAGCCGGGCGCCTCGACGCCGGTGACCGGGCCGTGCTCGGCGAGGTGCCGGCACAGGTGCATCACCCAGGTGAGTTCACCGGTGTCGCCGAAGAGGCAGTAGACCGGGTCCCCGGCGCGGTCCCCGGCCAGGGGCACCAGCCGCGGAGCCGCGACCGCCGCGCGGGCGGCCGGGAGGGGCCGCTCCGCCTTGCGGGCGGGGTCGACGCTGTCGAGGGTCTCCGGTACGGCGTCGGGCAGGACGTAGCTCTGGTCGAGGTGGACGACGAGGCGGTCGACGCTGGGGTGTTCGAGGATGGCCGCCATCGGGATGTGGTCGCCGTAGCGGTCCTGGACGGTCTGCATGATCCGCATGGCGCCGATGGAGTCGACGCCGTAGCTCGCGAAGTCCCGTGCGGGGTCGACGGCTTCGGGCGCGATGCCGATGCCGTCCGCCACGGCTTCCCTGACGTGCTGCCGCAGGGTGGCGAGCCGGTCGGGCGGTGCCGGGGCGGCCGGGGTCGCGGTGGCGGGGGCCGGGGAGTTCGCGGCGGTGCGGGCCGGCTGCGGTGCGGGAGCGGGCGCCGGTTCGGGGGCGGCCGGGGCGGGAGGCGCCGGGGGTGCCGTGGCGGCTCGGGGGGCGGGGGCCGACGGGGTGGGCCGGGGTACGGATGCGGGTGTGGTGGCCTGGCGTACGGGTGTCCGCTCGGTGGCCCGTGGTGTCGTGGCGGGCGTGGTGGCCGCCGGGAGCCAGTGCTGTTCGGGGGCGAAGGGGTAGGTCGGCAGGGAGACCCTGGTGCGGGTCCGCGTGGTGGGCAGGGACCGCCAGTCGACGTCGGCGCCCGCCGCCCACAGCGCCGCGAGCCTGCCGAAGTCCCCTCCGGCGGCCCGCCGTACGGCGTCGCCCAGGTCGTCGGCGTCGACGGACCGGGAGCCCGCGTCACGGCTCGTCGTCAGGCGCGGGTCGTCGCCGCCGTCGAGGTGGGTGCGCAGGGCGTCGGCGAGGTGCGCGAAGGTCGGGGCCGTGACCGCGAGCCGCGCCGCGAACGGCCGGCGACCCACCTGGAGGGTGTGGGCCACGTCGTCCGGTGACACGGCGTGCAGCCGTCCGTCGCGTTCCCAGCGCTCCAGGCGATCGAGGAGGCGGCGGGCCGCGGCGCGCAGGCGGTCGTCGTCGCGGGCGCTGAGCACAAACAGCCGGTCGCCGTCCGGCGCGGGGACGGACGGGCGGGAGGTGGTGGGCGCGGGTGCCTCCTCGACCACCAGGTGGGCGTTCATGCCGCCGAAGCCGAACGAGCTGACACCGGCACGCCGGGGCAGCGGCACGCCGCTGCCCGCGTCCGTGAACGGGGTCCAGGGGCGGGCGGAGGTGACGAGGTGGAACGGTGAGTCCGCGAGCTTGATCAGCGGGTTCACGCGTTCCACGTGGAGGGTGGGCGGCAGCATGCCGTGCCGCAGGGACAGCAGCACCTTGAACAGGCCCGCCATGCCGGCCGCCGTCTCCAGGTGGCCGATGTTGGTCTTCACGCTGCCGAGCCCGCAGAACTGCCTCGGCGCGGACTCCGTGCCGCCCGCCCCGGACTCCTCGAAGGCCGTGCGCAGGCCGGTCACCTCGATGGGGTCGCCCAGGGCCGTCCCCGTGCCGTGCGCCTCCACGTAGCCGATCGTCTCGGGCCGGACTCCGGCGCGCTGCTGGGCCCGGGAGATCACCTCGGCCTGGGCCGCCGGGTTGGGGGCGGTGAGCGAGGTGGCGCGTCCGCCGTGGTTCGTGGCGGAGCCCGCGATGACGCCGTGCACGTGGTCGCCGTCGGCGAGTGCCCGGCTCAGCGGCTTGAGCAGGACGGCGCCGACTCCTTCGCCGCGCACGTATCCGTCGGCACGGTGGTCGAAGGACTTGCAGCGGCCGTCGGGTGCCAGCATCCCGGACCGTCCGAACGCCTCGAACGCGGTCGGCGCCACGATGACATTGACGCCGCCGGCCAGGGCCAGGTCGCACTCGCCCGTCTGGATGGCGCGCACGGCCCGGTGCACGGCGACGAGGGAGCTGGAGCAGGCGGTGTCGACGGGTTCGCTGGGGCCGCGCAGGTCGAGCAGGAAGGAGACGCGGTTGGCCAGGACGCTGTGGTCGTTGCCCGTCATCAACTGGCCGTCGACGTCCACACCGCGCTCGCGGGCCAGTTCGCCGTACTCGGTGGAGGCCACGCCCACGAACAGGCCACAGGCGCTGCCGGCGAGGTCGGCGGGGTCGTAGCCGGCCTCCTCCACGGCCGCCCACACGGTCTGCAGGAACAGCCGGGCCTGCGGGTCCATGACGCGCGCCTCGCGCGGGGTGATCTGGAAGAACCCGGCGTCGAAGCGGTCCACGCCCTCCAGGAAGCCGCCGCGCACGGGGGCCGTCCCCGGCGCGGCGGGGAAGCGCTCGGGCGGTGCCTCGGAGATCAGGTCGCGGCCCTGGACCAGGTTGTCCCAGAAGCTGTCCAGGTCCGGCGACCCCGGGAAGGCACCGGACATGCCGATGACGGCGACGGGTTCGTCGGGACGGGGGTGGGGCGGTTCGGCCGGGGAGGCGGTGGTCGTCGGGGCGGTGGTGGTCGCCGCCGGGGCGGTGGTGGTCGCCGCCGGGGCGGTGGTCGCCGGGGGCGGGGGCACGGTTTGCGGCGTGGCGGGCGCGGGGGCGGAGGCCTCGGTGGTGGTGACGGCGGGCGCGGGTGCCCGGGTCTCGGTGGCGGCGACGAGGTGGTCGACCACGGCCGCCATGTCCCGGCAGCCGTACAGGACGTCGGGGGTGAGGTCGGTGCCGGTCGTCCGCGCGAGGCGGTCGGCGAGCTGGACCATGGTCACCGAGTCGAGCCCGAAGTCGCTGAGGTGGTCGCCGGGGTCGATGTCCTGGGGCGTCACCCCCACCAGGGCGCAGATGGCCTCGGTGACGATGTGCCGCATCGCGTGGACGGCGGGCGGGGTGCCGCCCGCGCTGTCGGCGGCCGGGGACGTGAGGGTCACAGAGGGCTCCTCGGAAGGGCTGGGACCGGTGGCGGGCGGAGCGGGGTCGACGGCGACGGCGAGGTGGTCGGAGACGGCGGGAGCGGCCGGGACCGGGTCCGCGAGGACGGGAGCGGCCGGGACCGGGTCCGTGGTGCTGTGGCCGGCCGGTGTGGTCCGGAGCCAGTAGCGGCCGTCGGCGAAGGGGTAGTGCGGCAGGGAGACGATCCGGGCGCCGGGTTCGTGCGCGGTGAGGGCGTCCGGGGGCTCGCCGTCCGTCCAGCGCCGGGCCTGTTCCAGGACCTCGGCGTCGGGAGACGGCAGGCGGCCGTGCCGGTCGGGCGCCTCGCCCCGAGGGCCGGTCACCAGCCGGTCGTGCGGCCGGTCCTGCGCGTACGCGGTGAGCACGGAGACGATGTCGGCGAGGTCGTGGACGACGGCACCGAGGCGGGCCGCCAGCGGTTCGCGTCCGACCCGCAGGGTGTGGGTGACGTCCACCGGGCTCAGTGCGGCTCCGGGGCCCGCGAGGAATGCGGCGAGGCGCCGGGCGCAGGCGCGCAGGGCGTCCGGCCGGCGGGCCGACAGGAGCAGCAGGAGCGGCCGGGAGGGCCGGTTTCCGGTGGTGCGGTCCTCGGCCCGGTCGGGCCGCGGGGCCTCTTCGAGGACGACGTGGGCGTTGGCGCCGCCCGCGCCGAAGGAGCTGACGGCGGCACGCCGGGGTTCCCCGGTCGGCTGCTCGGGCCAGGCGACGGGCTCGCGCGGCACCAGGAAGCCGTCCGCGGTCGGCGGTCCGTCGGTGCCGAGGGTCGGGGCGAAGGTGCGGTGCCGCAGCTGGAGGATCACCTTGGTCAACTGGACGACGCCCGAGGCGGCTTCGAGGTGGCCGGTGTTCGGTTTGACCGACCCGACGCGCAGCCGGTGCCCGTCGCCCCGGACGCCGTACGCCTCGCGCAGCGCGGCCAGTTCGACCGGGTCGCCGACCGGTGAGCCGGTGGCCTGCGCCTCCACGTACTGCACGCTGCGCGGGTCGGCCCCGGAGGCTTCCAGTGCCTGCGCGATGAGGTCGATCTGCGCCTCGGCGCGGGGGACGGCGTACGCCTCGGTCGGGCCGTCGGCGTTGACGGCCGAGCCGCGGATGCACGCGTGCACGCGGTCGCCGTCGCGCAGCGCGTCCGAGAGCCGCTTCAGGACGAGCGCGCCGACGCCCTCGCCGGTCACGATGCCGTCGGCGGCCGTGTCGAAGACCCGGGGCGTGCCGTGTGGGGACAGCATCCGCGCGGCGGCCAGGTCGGCGTGGTGGCTGGGGTGGAGGATGACGTTGACTCCGCCGGCGATCGCCGTGCCGCACTCGCCGTCGCGCAGGCTGCGCACGGCGAGGTGGACGGCGGTGAGCGCGGACGAGCAGGCCGTGTCCACCGCCATGCTGGGGCCGGTCAGGCCGAAGGTGTGCGACACGCGGTTGGCGACGGACCAGCCGGAGGACAGGGCCTGTACGGCGTTTCCGCGTCCGCGCTCCTCGGCGCCGAGCAGGGCGTACTGGTGGTGCATCACGCCGACGAAGACGCCGGTCCTGCCGCCATCACCGCAGGCCCGGGCGCGCAGGCGGGACGGGGGCAGCGCCGCGTCCTCCAGCGCCTCCCAGGCCGTCTCCAGGAACAGTCGTTCGGCCGGGTCCATGCGTTCCGCCTCGCGGGGCGAGATGCGGAACAGGAGGGGGTCGAAGCGGTCGACGTCGTCGAGGAAACCGCCCCAGGCACGCCCGTCGCCGGACTCCTCGGCGCGCCAGCGCCCGGGCGGTACGGGGGTGATGAGGCTGCGCCCGGCGAGCAGGTGCTCCCAGAGCGCGTCGACGTCCGCCGCCCCCGGGTACCGGCCGGCGATGCCGACGACGGCGATGGGTTCGGGGGTGGGTGGGGCGTCGTGGGGTGAGGGGGTGGGCGCGACGGGGGTGTTGTGCGGCGAGGGGGCGGGTGCGACGGGGATGTTGGGCGGCGAGGGGGCGGGTGCGGCGGTGGCGTCGCTCAGCGAGGGCTCGGACGCGGGTGAGGCTGTGGCCTCGCGCGGTGAGGGCTCGGGCGCGGTGGCCTCGCGCGGCGAGGATCCTTCCGGTGTCCGCGACGGGGAGTCGGCCTCGGGTCCGGTCGGGGGCGGCGCCGTGGCGTCGGCCGGGGCTTCGGTGACTCCCGTCAGCGCCGCCAGTTCCGTCCCCTTCGCGCTCACCAGGGCCTCGGCGACCGAGCGGAGGGATTCGCCGGTCACCAGCAGTTCCTGCGGCACCGGGCCGATGTCCCGTTCCAGGCGTTCGACGGCCTCCATCACCGTCAGGGAGTCGGTGCCGAGGGACGCCAGGGGCACGGCCGGGTCCATCTCCTCCGGCGGCAGGCGGAGCAGGTCCGCGAACAGGTTCCGCAGATGCTCCGTCGTCCCCGCCAGGAGCCGGTCCCCGGAGCCGCCGGCGGGCGACGTCCGGGGCTGCGGTGCGGCCGGTGTCACGGGCCGGGCGGCGGACTCCTGGTGCCCGGGAGGCACGGCAGGTGACTGCGCCGTACGCCAGGGCCCGCGTTCCGCGACGAAGAGGTGCTGTCCGGCCTGGTGGTCGCTCCAGCCGTGCACGCCGAACCGCCTGCTGCGGTCGAACCCGGCCTCCGCGAGGAGCGCCTGCCACGTGAGCGGGGCGAGCAGCGGTCCGTGCGGCAGCCTCAGCCCGGCGTCCGCGGCGAGCCACCATCCGTCGGTGAGGCCGAACACCGGGGTGATCGCGTCCAGGACGCGGGTGGCCTCGTTGACGGCCAGCAGGCCGCCGGTCGCGGTGAGTTCGGCGACGTTGCGCAGGGTGCGCCGGATGTCCCGGGTGGCGTGCAGGACGTTGGTGGCGACGACGATGTCGTACCGGTCGCCGCCGAAGCCCTGCGTGGCCGGGTCCTCCGCGATGTCCAGGACGCGGAAGTCCGTGTGGGGCCGGCCCTCGGCCAGTCGCCCGCGGGTTCCGGCGACCAGGGAGGGCGAGATGTCGGTGACGTCGTAGGTGACCGAGGCCCGGTGGTCGTCGATCGCGTCGAGCACGGCGCGGGTGGTGGCGCCGGTGCCGGCGCCGATCTCCAGGATGCGCAGGTGCCGGGCCGGGTCGGCCGACACGGCGTCGGTGACCGCTGCCCGTACGGCGGCGGCGGTGAGGCGGTTGAAGTGCCGGGTGCGGGGGTCGTCCGCGTACAGGGCGGCCATGCGCCGGTCGGAGCCGCCCGGGAAGAGCACGTCCAGGCCGCGGCGTCGGCGGGCGAGGACGTCGGGCAGCGCGGCGGCGCAGTCGTCCAGGAGGTCCAGCGTGGGCGGCAAATGGGCGAAGCGGTCGGTGAGTTCGCGCCTGAGGCGGTGCCGGTGGCCCGCGTCGGCGGGGGTCGGTGCGGTGAGCCGGCCCCGCTCGGGCCGCAGGTGGCCGGCCGACTCCAGGGACGCGAGCAGCGCGTCGAACAGCGGCAGCCGTTCGTCGTGGACGGCGAGGCTCCGCCGTAGTTCGGCTCGGGTGACGTGCGCGCCGGGTGCCAGGCGGTCGGTGGCCTCCCGCAGGGCTTCCAGCAGGGTGAGGCGGGCGTAGTCGTCGACGGCGTCCAGGTAGTCGGGCGCGTAGGGCTCGCCGTCGGCGCGTTGCGCCGCGAGGACGGCGGCGGCGGGCGCGGCGAGTACGTCCCGGGCGGCTTCGGCCCGGGCGGCGGGTGCGGAGCGGTCGCCGCCGGCCGCAGCCGCCGCCCGGGAACTCTCGGCATCCGGTCGCCGTACGCCCTGCTCCAGGGGCGTCACGCGTCCCAGCTCCGCGAGGTCCGCGCGCAGGGGTGCGACCTGGGTGAGGCCGGACGCGAGGACCTGGCGGAAGGCGTGCAGCCCCTCGGCGGCGGTCAGCGGCTGTACGCCCCAGCGGGCGAGCCGCTCGCGGTGCTCGGGGGTGGCGACGGCGCCCTCGTCGCCCCAGAAGCCCCAGTCGATCACGGTGACGGGCCAGTGCAGCCGGGTGGCGAGGTGGGCGCCGTAGGAGCTGATGAAGGTCGAGCCGGCCGCGTAGTTGGACTGGCCGGGGTTGCCGGTGTGGGCGATGGCCGAGGAGAACAGGGCGAAGAAGTCGAGCGGTTCGGCGGTGAGCGCGTCGGCGAGGGCGACGGTGCCGCGCGTCTTGGGCGCGAAGGCGGCGTCGAAGACACCGTCGTCGGAGTGGGCGATGGTCCGGTCGGCGAGGACGAACGCCGTGTGGACGGCCCCGTCGACGCCGCCGTACCGCTCGTGCATCAGGCGGACGGCGGCCCGCGCGGCGGCGGGGTCCGTCACGTCGCCCGGGAGGTACTCGACCTGCCCGCCGTGGGCGCGCAGCCGTGCGAGCGTGCCGTCCGGCAGGTGCCCTTCGGGTCTGCGCCCCATCACCACCAGCCGGGCGTCCCAGTCCCGCAGCAGGTACTCGCTGACGACGCGTCCGAGGCCCCCGAGACCGCCGACGACGAGGTAGCGTCCGCCGTGCCGCAGGGGCAGCCGGTGGTCGGCGGGGGCGGGCAGTTCGGCCGGGGCGAGCCGCTTGACGAGCCGGGTGCCCTCGCGCAACGCGGCCTCGGTGAAGGGTGCGGCGGCCGGTTCGGCGGCGACGGCCGTGACGAGGGTCTGCCAGTCACCGGAGGCGCGGCACCGTTCGAGGTCCGCGCCGGCGAGGTCCAGGCAGGCCACGTCGAGGAACGGCAGTTCGCGGGAGAGCGTGCGGGCCATGCCGTGCAGCGATCCCGCGAACGGGTTGTCGACCGGGCTGCCGGGCAGGGGCTGCTGGCTGTCGCTGGTCAGGACGGTGAGCCGCAGGCCGCGCGGCCGTTCGGCGGCCAGTGCCTGCGCCAGGTGGAACAGGGCGAGGCAGCCGTGCCGCTGGGTCCGCTCCAGGTGGGCCAGGTCGGTGGAGGAGTGGCGGCGGGTGTCGACGCCTGCGGCGAAGTAGAGCGTGCGGACCTCCGGGTGCGCCCGGAGCAGGGCCATGTGGTCGTCGCGGTCCCGCAGCGCCGCCAGGTCGACGGCCTCGCTCGCCCCGCCGTGGTGGCGGACCAGCGCGGCGGCGAGTCCGGCGTCGTGTCCGGCCGTGAGCACCAGGGCCGGTCCGGGGTCCCGGTCGCGCGCGTTCTGCTGGGTTTCCGGGGCGTCGAGGCGGGGTGCCACGCGCCAGACGGGCACCAGGTGGGGGACGCCGGCGGAGCCGGACGGCCGCACCACGGTCAGCCCGGTGAACTCCACGAGGGCGCGGCCCGAGGCGTCCGTCAGCAGCACGTCGCACTTGACGGTGCCGCGTGCGGCGTCGGCGGTCACCAGACGGGCGTGGGCGTGCCGGACTGCGCCGTCCGCGCCGTGCAGGCGGACCCGTTCGACGGCGGCGGGCAGCGTGGCCGGTTCCTCCCAGGCGGGCACGGCTCCGTGCACGGCGTGCAGGGCGGCGTCGGTGACGCCGGGATCGCCGATACCGCCGCGGGCGGGGCCGGGCGGCGACGCGGACAGTCCCGCCCGCTCGGCCGGTTCCGACAGGTCGGCCAGGGCTTCTCCCTCGCCGCACCACAGCCGCTCCACCCTGCGGTACAACGGCCCGTAGTCGAGGCCGGCGGCGCGGGCCCGGTCGTAGAACGCCTCGTGGCTCACCTCGCGGGGGCAGCGGAGGCGTACGGCCGCGAGGTCCAAGGGGGTGGGCGTCAGGGGCGGGTTGCCGGAGCGGGGCGTCCGGGTCCAGGCCGTGAGCGTGGCGTGGACGGTGCGCCGTGCGCCGGTGCCCGTGCACGTCTCCACCCGGACGGCGCCGTCCTCGGCGGCGGGCAGGGCGCGTACGACGGGCTGCTCGCCGGCGTCGACGACGAGGGGAGTGCGCCAGCGCACCGCGCTCAGTTCGGTGACCGGCCGTCCCGCCGCCCGCTCCGCCGCCGCGTGGGCCAGCGCCAGGTGGGCGACGCCCGCGAGGACGGGCCGGGCGTCGACGAGGTGGTCGGCCACCCACGGGTGGCCGGGGGTGAGCGTGGCCGTGAACTCGGCCACCCCGTCCGCCGCGACGACCGGCTCGGCGAGCGGCGCGCGGCCGGCCGGCGCGGATGCCGGGGTCCGGCCGGATGACGGCGTACGGCCGGGTGCCGGAGCCGGGCCGGGGGCCGCGGTCACCGCCTGGTCCACGGTGTCGGGCCAGTGCACGGGACCGGCGAACGGATAGGTGGGCAAGGGTACGGCGCGGGGTGCCCGGCCGTGCCGGTCGCGCCGCTCGGCGGCCTCCTGCCAGTCGAACTCCTCCCCCGCGGCCCAGCGCGCGGCGATCTCGTGCCAGCGGCGCCCGGCGAACAGGCCGCGCGCGTCGGCCGCCTCGCGCCGGGGCGCGTCGGGTGCGGCGCGGCCGGCCGCGTCGGCGGCGCCGGTCGTCACGTACCGCGAGAGCGCCTCCACGAGCCGCGCGCGGGTCGGCACGACGAACGCGACGCGGTGTTCGAAGGCCTCGCGCCCCGTCTGGAGGGTGTGCGCGATGTCGTCCAGGCGCAGTGCGGTGGCGTCCGGGCCGGTGAGGAAGCGGGCCAGCCGGTCGGCGGCGGCCTTCAGGCGGTCCGGTGTCCTCGCGGACAGGACCACCAGGTGGTCGTCGCCCTCGGCGGGCCGGTCGTCGGTGGAGGCGCCGTCCGGGTGCTCCTCGATGACGGCGTGCGCGTTGGCGCCTCCCGCGCCGAACGAGCTGAGGGCGGCCCGGCGCAGGCCGTGCCCCGGCCGGGGCTGCCACGGCTCGGCGGTGCGCTGGAGGCGGAACGGCGTCCCGGCGAAGTCGATCCTCGGGTTGGGCGGGTCGCTGTGCAGGGTCGGCGCGAGGGTGCGGTGCCGCAACTGGAGGAGGACCTTGGTGAGCCCGGCGATGCCCGCCGCGGCCTCCGCGTGGCCGATGTTGGGCTTCACCGAGCCGAGCGCGCAGTACTGGCGCTCCTCGCAGGACCGGCCGAACACCCGGGCCAGGCCCTCGATCTCGATCGGGTCGCCGAGTTCCGTGCCGGTGCCGTGCGCCTCGACGTAGCCGATGCTCGCCGGGTCGATCCCGGAGCGGCGCAGTGCCGCGCCGATCACGGAGGCGTGGGCGCGCGGTGAGGGCACGGTGTAGCCGTTGGTGTGGCCGCCGTGGCTGATGGCGGTGGCGCGGATCACGCCGTCGATCCGGTCGCCGTCGGCGCGGGCGGCGGCCAGCGGCTTGAGCACCACCGCGCCCACGCCCTCGCCGGGGACGAACCCGTTGCCGCCCTCGCCGAACGCCCGGCACACCCCGTCGGGGGAGATCATGCGCTGCTCGGCGAGCATGGCGTACTTCATCGGGTGGAGGTTGAGGTGGGCGCCGCCCACGAGGGCCGTCCGGCACTCGCCGCGCCGCAGGCTCTCGCAGGCCAGGTGCAGGGCGGTGAGGGAGGCGGAGCAGGCGGTGTCGACGGTGAGGCTCGGGCCGTGGACGTCGAGGAAGTAGGAGAGCCGGTTGGCGAGGGAGAACTCCATCGAGTACGCCGGGACCGGATTGCCCTTGCCCCACTCCTCGGCGCCGACCAGGCCGTACGCCAGGCCCGTGGCGCCCACGAAGACGCCGACGGCGTGTCCCTCGTCCGTACGGGTGGTGCGGTGCAGCCGGGAGCGGGTGTAGCCGGCGTCCTCCAGCGCCGACCAGGCGACCTCCAGGAACAGCCGCTCGGCGGGGTCCATGCGGCGGGCCTCGCGCGGGGCCACGGAGAAGAACAGCGAGTCGAAGCGCGCGACGTCCTCCAGGAAGCCGCCCCAGCGGCCGTAGCTGCTGCCCGGCCGGCGGTCACCGCGGTCGAACCAGCGCTCCTTGTCCCACCGGTCGGACGGGATCTCCCCGATGGCGTCCCGGCCCTCCACGAGCATCCGCCACAGCTGTGCCACGTCCCGGGCACCGGGATAGCGGCCCGCCAGGCCGATGACGGCGACGGCGTCGTCGGGCGCGGCGTCTGCGTCGGGCGGTTCGGCGGTGGGCCGGGGGGTGGCCTGTGCGACGGGGCGGGTGCCGGTGGAGGGGACGGTGGGCGCGACGAGCGGTGGGGCCGACTCGGTGGCCGGGACGGTGGGCGCGACGAGCGGTGGGGCGGACTCGGTGGCCGGGACGGCGGGCCTGCTCGCCGGGTTGGCCAGCGCGGCGAGTGCCGGACCGTGGTGGGCCACCAGATAGCCGGTGAGGTCGTCGACCGTGCGGTGCTCGAACAGCAGCGTCACCGGCATGGCCCCGAGCCGGTCCTCCAGGGCGGCCGTGATGCGCTTGACCATCACGGAGTCGATGCCGAGCGCGGAGAACTCCTGGTCGGACCGGAGCCTGCCGGGCGCGATACGGGTCAGCCGCGACACCAGGTCCAGCAGGAAGGCCCGTGCCACCCCGGCCGCCGCTTCGGGCTCCGCCGCGGCCGGCCGCTCGGCCGCACCGCCGCCCGGGACAGCCGTGCCCGTGAGGCGGGCCCGTACGAACTGCTCGACGCGGGCGCGGTGGCCGTGGACGACGACGACCTCCCGCGCCTCGGACCGCAGGGCCGCCGCCATCACGGCGAGGCCGGTGTCCGGTGGCATCTCGACCATGCCCTGAAGCAGTTCGACGGCCCGGCGGTCGGTGTCGCTGAGGGTCATGCCGCCGCCGACCCACAGCGGCCAGCCGACCGACACGGTGCGTCCGCTGCGCCGGCCCGCCTCGGCCAGGGCGGCGCGGTGGGACGCGAAGCCGCCCAGGGCGCGGCTCGCGGCGGCGTAGTCGGCCTGCCCGGGGTGGCCCGCGTACCCGGCGAGGGAGGAGAACAGCACGAAGTGGCGCAGCGGTTCGTCGCGTGTCGCCTCGTCCAGGTTGCGGGCGCCGGCCAGCTTGGGCGCGAGCACGCGCGCGTGGGCGCCGGGTGCCTTGTTGGCGATGTACGCGTCCTCGTTGACCCCGGCCAGGTGCAGTACGCCGGTGACCGGGCCGAACGCCGCGCGGGCCTCGGCGACGGCACGCCGTACGTCGTCGGGCCGGGTCACGTCTCCGCGTACGTACCGGATCCGCTCGGTGCCGGTGCCGTTGACGCGGTGCAGGGTCCGCGTCACGCGGGCTCCGGCGTCGGAGCGGCCCAGCAGGACGAGCCGGGCGCCGGACGACTGGGCCAGCCGTTCGGCGATGCTGAGGGCGATGCCGCCGCCACCGCCGGACAGGAGGTGGACCCCGTCGGCGGGTGGTGCGGCGAGGGTCAGCGGGAGGGGCGTCATGGTCCGCACCCAGCGGCCGTCGGCGCCGTGACGCACCTGGTGCAGGGGCGCCGGAGGTTCCGCCAGTTCGTCCAGGGCGAGGGCGACGGGGTCGGCCGGGCCGTCCGTGGAGACGGCGACGGGACGGATGCGGCTGTCCTCCTGGGCGGCGATCGAGCAGAAGCCGCCGAGCGCGTCCGCGGCCTGGGCGCTGTCCTCACCCACCGCGAGGCAGGCGAGCGAGAGGCGCTCGCCGATCCGGCCGCGGATCAGCGTGCGCACCGCCGGGTAGACGACGTCCAGGCAGTGCTCGGGCCCTTCGGCCGTGACCAGGACGATGCGCTCGGGCAGTTCCCCGGCGGCGGCGAGTGCCGCCCACAGCCGCTCCCACGACGCGTCGTCGGCGAGCGAGACGGTACGGGTGTCCGCGGCGGGCACGGGTCCCGTGACGGCCTCCACCACCCGGCCGGTCCCCGGCGCCACGATGCCGGGCCGGCGGGTGGCGGACGGGTCCAGCACGATCAGCGGCGGGCGCCCCTGGGCCGGGGAGCGGTACGCGGCCGGCGCCCTGCGCTCCCAGCCGGACGTGTAGGCCACCACCTCGTGCGCGCCCGCCGCCGTGCCGGCCGGGGACGCGGCGCCCATGAGGGCGACCGCGTCGGAGACGGTCAGTTCTCCCGCCTTCACGCGCTGGAGGATGTCCCGACGGTTCTGCCTGGAGATCACTGCGCACCTTCCATGAGCCGTTCCGCCTCGTCCACCGAGAGGCGGCCTTCGTTGAGTGCCTGGAGCAGGTCGGGCAGCGAACGTGCGGGGGCCGGCGCCACCACCGTCACCGGTGCGGGGGCGGGTGCCAGGGGTTCGAGGGGTTCCGCCCAGTGGCGCTGCTCCTCGAACGGGTACGCCGGCAACGGCACGCGTCGGCCCGGGGTGGCGGGCAGCGGGCCCGCGCCCGACACCCAGCGCCGGGCCGCCCCGTAGGGGTCGGTGACCGGTGCTGAGGTGTCGGCGCGCTCGTCCGCTCCCCGTCCGCCCGCCTGCCGCTCGGCGCGTCCGGTGAAGGTGTCCGGGCCGGGCTCGTCGTCGAGCAGGCGGCGCACCGCGACGGCGAGTTGGTCCGTCGTCGCGGCGACGAACGCCGCCCGGTGGGCCATCGGGTCCCGTCCCACGGCGAGGGTGTGGGCGATGTCGGTGAGAGCGAGCGGTCCGGGTTGCCCGGCCGCGTCCTGCGTGAGGAAGCCGTGCAGTTCCCGCAGCCGGGCCCGCAGCCGCTCGGGGGTACGGGCGGACAGGGGGACGACGACCGGACCGGCGTCCGGCGCCGCGGGCCGGGTGTCGGGCCAGTCCTCCAGCAGGACGTGCGCGTTGGTCCCGCCGAGGCCGAAGGCGCTGACGCCCGCGCGGCGCGGGGAGCCGCCCGCCGGCCACGGCGTCAGCCGGTCCACGACGCGGAAGGGGCTGCCGTCCAGGTCCAGGAGCGGGTTGGCCTCGGTGAAGTGGAGCGTGGGCGGCAGCATGCCGTGCCGCATGGCCAGCACCGTCTTGACGACGCCGGTCAGTCCGGCGGCGGCCTCGGTGTGCCCCACGTTCGACTTGACCGTGCCGAGCAGGCACCAGGGGTCGACCGGCTCGCCGTCCGGCCTGCCGTCGAGCGCCGCGAACGCCTTGCGCAGGCCGCGTACCTCGATCGGGTCGCCGACCTCGGTGCCGGTGCCGTGGGCCTCCACGTAGCCGACCGTGCGCGGGTCCACGCCCGCGTCGCGGTAGACCGTGGCGATCAGGTCCGCCTGGGCCGTCGGGTTGGGCATCATCAGGGAGTCCATGTGTCCGCCGCCGCCGTGCGAGACGCCGCTGCCGCGCACCAGGGCGTACACGGTGTCGCCGTCGGCGAGCGCCCGGGACAGCGGCTTGACCAGGACCGCCACGGCGCCTTCGCCCCGCACCATGCCGTTGGCCCGCCGGTCGAACGCGGCGCAGCGGCCGTCGGGCGACATGATGCCGAGCTGGCCGAGGGCGACGAACAGGTCGGCGGTGAGGAACAGGTGCACCCCGCCGACGAGCGCCGCCTCGCACTCGCCGGACCGGACCGCGCGCACCGCCCGGTGCAGCGCCGTCAGCGAACTGGAGCACGCCGTGTCGACGGCCTCGCTCGGTCCGCGCAGGTCGAGCTGGTACGAGATGCGGTTGGCGATGAGGCAGTGGCCGTTGCCGCTGACGACGTGGCCCTCGCGGTGGCGGCCGGCCCGGTGCAGCTGCCAGTCGTAGTCGCGGGAGGTGGCGCCGACGAAGACGCCCGTGCGGCTGCCGCGCAGGGACGCGGGCCGGTGGCCGGCGTCCTCCACCGCCTGCCAGGCCGTCTGCAGCATGATCCGCTGCTGGGGGTCCATCAGCTCGGCCTCCAGTGGCGTCATGCCGAAGAAGTCGGCGTCGAAGCGGTCGACGCCCTCGATGAAGGAGCCCCAGCGGCTGTTGACCGTGCCCGGAGTGCGGTGCGGGTCGCCGAAGACCTCACGCCAGTCGAAGCGGTCCGGCGGGATCTCCCCCACCAGGTGCGTCCCGTCGCGCAGGTGCCGCCACCAGGCGCGCAGGTCGGGCGAGCGGGCGAAGCGGCCCGCCATGCCCACGATCGCGACCGGGTCGTCGGCGTCCGCGCCTGCCGCGGGGGCGGGGTGCGGCCGCGGGGTGTGTTCCGGCGCCGCGGCGGCCGGCTCGTGCACCGCGTCCGGGGTCTCCCGCGGCGGCTGGGCGTCGGCGTCGCTCGCGGCGACCGCGGTCCCAGTGCGGTCCGGGGAGGCGACCGGCGCGTGCTCGGCTTTCCGGGAGGCGACCGGCGCGTGCTCGGCGAGGTGCGCCGCCAGCGAGTCGATCGTCGGGTGCTCGTAGAGCAGGACCTTCGGCAGCCTGCCGAACTCCGGTTCCAGGCTGCGCACCAGCTGGATGGCGCTGAGCGAGTCCATGCCGTAGTGGTCGAAGGTGACGGCGGTGTCCACCTGACCGGCCTCAAGGCCGAAGAACCGGGCGAAGACGGGAACCAGCCGCTCGCGGACCTCGTCGGCATCGGCCGTCACGGGCTCCGGGACGGCGGCGGGCCGGTCCTGCGGCCGGGGTTCCGGTGGGCGCGGCCCGCCCCGTCGTGACTCCGGCGGCGCGGACCGGGCGGGCGCCTGCGGGCGGGCCTCCGCCAGGCCCGGGAGCCCCGTACCGCCGTCCGCCCCGGCCGCCGCCGGCACCTGGCTGAACAGCACCGCGTTGTCGAACTCCGTTTCCGGCAGGTCCGGCGCGCCGAGCGCCCAGGTCGCCTCGAAGCCCTGCTCCGCGAGCGCCGCGCGCCAGCGCGGCACGTCGAAGAACGGCGAGTGCGGCAGCCGCGCCGCCACGTCCACGGCCGACCAGTAGCCGGGCAGCGGTCCGATCATGGCCGTCATGCAGTCGTGGTTGCGCACCAGCTCCTCGAGTACCAGCACCCCGGACGGCGCGAGCAGGCGCCGGATCCGGCCGAGGCTCTCGCCCAGGTGCCGGGTCGCGTGGACGGAGTTGGCGGCGACGACGATGTCCGCGCTGCCCGCTCCGAAGCCCTGCTCCAGCGGGTCCCGGTCGAGGTCGAGGACCGCGCAGGTGAAGTCCACCGGGGTGCCGGCGAACCGGGCGCGGGCGGCGGGCAGGAAGGCCGGGGACACGTCCGTGAACCGGTACTGCACGGCCTCCCCGTGCTCGGCGATGGCCTCCAGCAGCCGGCGGGTGGTGCCGCCCGTGCCGCCGCCGATCTCGATCAGGCGCACCGGCCGGTCCGGGCGGGACTCCCGCAGGGCGCGCACCCGGCCGGCCACCAGACGGGCCACGATCTCGTTGTGGTGGTCGGCCACGGTGTTGCCGTCGTAGATGCCCAGCAGCAGGTCGGGGTGGTCCGGGGAGAAGAACACCTCCAGCGCGTCGGCCCTGCCGGTCAGGATCTCGGGCAGCCGGGGCAGACAGACCTGTACGAGTTTCAGCCACGGGGCCAGTTCGGGGTGCTCGGCGGCCAGCGCGGACGCCTCGGCCGTGAAGTCCGGGGCTGCGGTGCCGGACGCGGGGGGCGTCTTCGCCATCAGCGCGGCCAGCGCGTCGGCGAGGCGGCCGTAGCCCTCCTCGTCCGCGAGCAGGGCGCGCAGCCGCTGCGCGGTGGGTGGGGTGCCGCCGTCGGCGAGCAGATGCGCGCACCAGCGCCTGAGCAGGTCGTTGAGCCGCTCCATGCCCTCGGCGGCCCGTCGCCCGTCGAACCCGCTGCGCCGGATGTGCAGCTCTACGTCGCGTACCTCGGCGGGGACGGCGGGCCGGCGCGCCCCTGCTGGGGCGGTGGGTTGCGGCGCCCCTCCGGGGACGGCGGGCCGGCGCGCCTCGGCCGGGGCACCGGGCTGCCGGTCGTCCGCCGGAACAGCGGGTTGCCGGGCGCCGGCCGGGACAGCGGGTTGCCGTGCCTCCGCCGGGGCGGTGACGGTGGGCTGCCGCGTCTCGGCCGGGGCGGCGGCGGTGGGCTGTGCCCCGTCGGCTGCCGGTACGGCGGGCTGCCGGGCGGCGGGCCGTACCGCGTCGGGGGCCGTCCGCCCGGTCGCCGCCTCGGCGAACCAGTACCGTGCGCCGCCGAAGGGGTACGTCGGCAGGCTGACGCGTGCGGTCGCGGGGTCCGGGGCGGCCGTCGCGGGCAGCGGGGCGCCCGCCGCCCAGGCCCGGGCCGCCTCCAGCAGCGCCGCGCCGGGCTCCTCGGCAGTGGCCGCCACGTGCACGCCGGCCGAGGCGTCCGGGTCGGCGAGGTGGGCGTCCATCGCGGCCAGCAGGCCGTCGGAGGAGTCCGCGACCAGAACGACTCGGTGGGCCATGGCCTCCCGGCCGTGGTGGAGTGTCGCCGCCATCCGGTCGAGCGGTGTGCCGGGCGCCGCGGCGAGGAAGTCGCGGTGGCCGCGCACGAGCCGCCGCAGGGCCGCGCCGTCGCGGGCCGAGTACGGAAACAGCCGGGGCCTGCGCGGGGCCGGGGCCGCCTCGCGCACCGGAGCCTGTTCGATCACGGCGTGCGCGTAGGACCCGCCGAAGCCGAACGAGCTGACCCCGGCGATGCGCGGCCGTCCGTCCCGCGCGGGCCAGTCGACGGGGCGGGTGTTGACGTAGAGCGGGGTGCCGTCGAAGCGGCAGTGCGGGTTGGGCTGCCGGTAGTCCGGCATGGCCGGGATGACGCCGTGCTGGATCTGGAGTACGGCCTTGACGACGCCGACGAGGCCCGCGGCGCCCTCGGCGTGTCCGAGGTGGGCCTTGGCGGAGCCGACCGCGCAGAAGGCGGACCGTGCCGTGTGGCGGCGGAAGGCCTCGACGGCGCCCTCGATCTCGATGGGGTCGCCCAGGGCGGTTCCGGTGCCGTGCGCCTCCAGGTAGCCGAGGTCGTCGGGTTCGATGCCGGCGCGTGCCCAGGTGTCCAGGAGCAGCTGGGTCTGGCGTTCCGGGCTGGGAGCGGTGACGGACCCGGCGCGGCCACCGTGGTTGACGCCGACCTCGCGGACGACGGCGTGGATGGGGTCGCCGTCGGCGAGGGCCCGGTCGAGGGGCTTGACCAGGACGGCGACGACGGCTTCGGCGGGGACGTAGCCGTCGGCCCGGGCGTCGAAGGTGTGGCAGCGCCCGGACGGCGACAGGGCTCCCAGCGCCGAACTGCGCACGTAGTGCTGCGGGTCGAGGATCAGGTTGGTTCCGGCGGCGAACGCCATGTCGCACTCGCCGCGGCGCACGGCGGCGACCGCGAGGTGCAGGGCGTAGAGGGACGAGGAGCAGGCCGTGTCGACGACGAGGGAGGGGCCGGCCAGGTCGAAGTGGTGGGCGATCCGGTTCGCGGCCATGGTGACGGAGGTGCCGGTCACGTCGTGGGCGCCCATCCGCCGTCCGGCGGCGGTCATCGCCTGGTCGTAGTCGCTGAAGCAGCGGCCCACGAAGGTGCCGGTCGCGGAGCCCCGCAGCCGGCCGGCGACACCGGCGTCCTCGGCGGTCCGGTGCAGGACCTCCATCAGCTGGCGGGTCTGCGGGTCCAGGCCCTCGGCCTCGGCGGGGGTGAGCCCGAAGAAGGCGGCGTCGAAGCGGCTGACGTCGGTGAGGAAGCCGCCGTGGCCGCAGTCGGTGGCGTCCGGCCGCTCGCCCCGCGGGTCGTGGTACAGGCGGTGGTCCCACCGGTCGGCGGGGACGTCGGTCACCAGGTCGCGCCCGCCGACGAGGTCGGCCCAGAATCCCGCGATGTCCTCGGAGCCGGGGAAGCGTCCCGCCATGCCGATGACGGCGACGGGCTGTTCCGCCCCGGGTGCGCCGCCCCGCTCGTCGGCGACGGCCCGGGGTTGCGGTGCCGGTGCGTCGGTGCGGGCGGCCCCGTCGGGTACGGGGGCCGCCTCGCGGCGCAGGGCGGCGTGTACGGCGTCGGGGTGGGTGTCGAGCAGGTGGCTCACCAGGCGGTCGGTGTCCGGGTAGCGGAAGAGTGTCGTGGCCGGCAGGTCGACACCGAGCCAGGCGCTCACCTCCGAGGTGAGGGCGGCGAGTTCGAGGGAGTTCAGGCCCAGAGCCATGAACCCCGCGTCCCGCACGGCGGAGGGCCGCGTCTCCTTGCCGGCACGGCGCAGGGCCGTGGTGAGCGCGGTGACGATGTGCGCGTCGAGCGGGGCGCGGGGGTCGGGGTCGGGGTCGGGGTCGGGGGCGGCGTCGAGAACCGCGGCGGCGGAAGCCGGACGGGCCGCACCGGACGCGGCCTCCGCGGAAGCCGAGCGAGCGGCACCACGCACGGCACCGGAAGCCGGGTGAGCGGCGTCGCCGGAGACCGCCGCACCGCGCGGTGTCTCCAGCGCCGCCTTGAGGCGGGCCGCATCCCCGTGCAGCACGACGACGCGTTCCGCCCCGAGGCCGAGGGCGGTGTCGAGGGTGTCGAGGGCGGTGGCGGTGTCGAGCGGGACGGACCCGGTGCGGGCGAGGACGCGGTCCTGGAGCGCGGGGTCGATGTGCATGCCGCCGTCGCGCCACAGCGGCCAGTCCACCGCGACGGTCGCACCGTGCCGTTCACCGGCCCGGCGCCGCTCCTCGCGCCAGGCCGCGTAGGCGTCCAGGGCGCGGTTGGCCGCGCTGTAGTCGGCGCCGCCCGCGCTGCCCGCCGCCGCCGCGAGCGACGAGTAGAGCAGCAGGTAGTCGAGCCGGTCGTCGCTCGTGACGGCGTCGAGGGCGGCGACGCCGGACAGCTTGGGGGCGAGGACCCGCTCGACCCCCGGACGGCTCTTGTTGACGACCAGTGAGTCGTCCAGGACGCCTGCGGCGTGCACGACCCCGGTGAGCGGTCCGAACCGTGCGCGCACCTCCCGCACGGCGGCGGACAGCGCGTCCGGGTCGGTGACGTCGGCGCGGAAGTAGGCGGCCCGCGCGCCGAGGGCCCCGAGGTCGGCGACGGCCCGGTCGGTGTGGGCGCTGCCCGGGGAACGGCCCAGCAGCGCCAGGCACACGTCACCGGCCGCGGCGATGCGGCGGGCCGTGTGCAGGCCGAGCCCGCCGGCGCCTCCGGTGATCAGGTAGACACCGCCCGGCCGGCCGAGGCGTACCGGTGTCGGGGACGCGGCGGGCGGACCGGCCGGGACGAAGACCTCGGTGAGGCGGCCCCGGGCGGTGTGCCGGATCTCGGTGCCGTAGACGTCGGCCGGTGCGTACGCCTCGGCGAGCAGCGTCCGCGCCTCGACGGCCGGTGCCTGGTGCCACACCGTCTTCAGCAGGAGCTTGGGCTGTTCGAGCCGGACGCTGCGGGCGAGGCCGCCCACGGCGGCGTGGGCCGGGCTGGCGCCGTGGGCGGCGTACGCGTACACCACCGGCAGCGGCCGGGTCGGGCCGACGGCGAGGGCGCGGCACAGCAGCAGGGCGGAGAGCACGCCGCCGGTGCTGGTGTCCCCCGTGGTGTCCCCGGACAGCGGCCACAGGTGGAGGACGGCTCCCGGGGCGCGGTTCTCCGCACGCAGGGTCTCGGTGAGCCGGACGTAGTGCCCGGCGTCGCCGGGGTCGATCTCGAACTCGTCGCCGGAGATCCGCCGGTAGGACATGCCGGGCCGGACGCGGACCACGTCGGGGTGGAGCGCGCGCATCTCCCGTACGCGGTCGGTGTCGGCGTCCAGGAGCAGCAGCGGGCCGTCCGGCACGGGAGCGGTCGCGGGGACCGGCAGGGGCAGGGGGCGGGTGTCCGGGACGTACAGCAGGGTGGCGGGACCGTCCGGGCCTGCGGTGAGGGGCTTGTCGCGCGTCGGGGTCGGTTCCCCCGGCCCGGTGTCGCCGAGCCAGTACCGACGGCGTTCGAAGGGGTAGGTCGGCAGGGAGATCCGCCGCGCTCCGTCGAGGGCGGGCCAGCCGGAGGGGCCACCGGCCGCCCACAGCCGGGCGGCCTCCGTCTCCTCGGTGGCGCCGCTCGTGCCGGTGCCGACGGTCTCCGCACCGGAGTACGCGGGGTGGGCGGGCGGGCGTCCGTCGGCGAACGCCCGTAGCGCGTCGGCGAGTTCGGCGGTGGAGGCGGCCACCACGGCGAGGCGGTGCTCCATGGCGCGGCGGCCGGCGCGCAGGGTGTGCGCCACGTCGGCCAGGCGCAGGTGGGGGTGGGCCCGCAGATGGTCCGCCAGCCGCCCGGCCTGCTCCCGCAGCCGGTCGGCGGACCGCGCGGACAGCGGGACCGCGAAGGGCCCGCCGCTCCCGGGTGGCTCGGGGGCGTCCGCGACCGTGTACTCCTCGATGACGACGTGGGCGTTGGCGCCGCCGGCTCCGAAGGCGCTCACGGCCGCCCGCCGGGGCAGCGGGTGCCCGGTGTTCGGGTCGGCCGGGGCGGGCCAGGGCTCCGGGTGGGTGGGCAGCCGGAACGGCGTCCGCTCCCAGTGGATGCCCGGGGCGGGGGCGCCGATGTCGCCGACGGCCGGGAGGGTACGGTGCCGCAGTGCCAGCAGCGCCTTGGTGAGGCCGGCCATGCCCGCCGCGGCCTCCAGGTGGCCGACGACCGGCTTGGCGGAGCCGATCACGCAGTACCCGAGGTCACTGGTGTGCCGCGCGTACACCGAGGTGAGCGCCTCGACCTCGATCTGGTCGCCGAGGGCGGTGCCGGAGGCGTGCGCCTCCACGTAGCCGATGGTGCGCGGCGCGACACCCGCGTCGGCGAGCGCGGCGGAGACCACCCGTGCCTGGGCCTCGGGGCTCGGCACGGAGTAGCCGCCGGTCCGCCCGCTGTGCAGCAGTGCCGAGCCGCGCAGCAGCCCGTACACGTGGTCACCGGAGGCCAGCGCGTCGGACAGCGGTCGCAGCAGCAGCGCGCCGACGCCCTCGCCGGGTACGTAGCCGTCCGCGTCCCTGCCGAAGGGGCGGCAGCGCCCGGTCGGCGACAGCAGGCCCAGCTCGGCCAGCCGCAGGTACTTGTAGGGGTGCAGGGACAGGTTCACCCCGCCGACCAGCGCCGCCCGGCACTCGCCGCGCCGTATCGCGTCGGCGGCCAGGTGCAGGGCGGCCAGGCTCGCGGAGCAGGCGGTGTCCACGGTGAGGCTGGGCCCGGCGAAGTCGAAGAAGTACGACAGCCGGTTGGACAGGGCGGAGGACCAGGAGCCCGCGACGTCCGCGGTTCCGGCGCGCAGCCGCTCCAGGCCGTGCAGCTGGTAGTCGTTCCACATGGCGCCCGCGAAGACGCCCACGGCCCGGCCGGTCTGGGCGGCGAGTCCCTCGGGGGTGTGTCCCGCGTCCTCGATCGCCTCCCAGGCGGCTTGGAGCAGCAGGCGCTCGTGCGGGTCCATCAGTTCCGCCTGGCGGGCGGTGAGGTGGAAGAAGGGCGCGTCGAACTCCGCCACGCCGTCGCAGAACGCGCCCCAGCGGGAGTAGGTGCGTCCCGGTGTGCCGCGGTTCGGGTCGAAGTACGGCTCGTGGTCCCAGCGTTCGGGCGGGACGGGGGTCGCCCGGTCCTTGCCGTCGGCGAGCACCTCCCACAGTTGGTCCGGGGTCCGGGCGCCGGGGTAGCGGCCGGCGAGGCCGACGATCGCCAGTGGTTCGGGGGCGGCGCCGTCGGCCGGACGGGCGGTGGGGACGGGCAGCGCGGCGGGCGGCGACGGCGAGTCGGCTGCCGGGTGCCCGGCGAGCGGCGACGGCCGGTCGGCTGCCTGGTGCCCGGCGGGCGGTGACGACCGGTCGACGGCCCGGTCCCCGTCCTGCGAGCGGCCCACCGCTGCCCGGTCCCCAACGACCGACGCGTGGTCCGTCTGCCGCTCCCCCGCCCCCAGTCGGTCCGCGTCCGGGTGTTCCGGGTGTTCCTCCCGCAGGTGGTCCGCGAGGCGTCTGACCGTGGGGTGTTCGAACAGCAGCGTGGGATAGAGGTCGGTGCCGAGCATCTCCTCCAGGTCGCCGACCAGGCTCAGCAGGTCGACCGAGCTGAGGCCGCACTCGTAGAAGCCCAGTTCGCGGTCGACGCGGGCGGGCTCGACGCCGAGGCGCCGCGCGACCAGGGCCGCGACCCGTTCCTCGAACGCGCCGACCGGAGCCGGCGACGCGGCGACGGAAGCCGGTGCCGGGGACGCGGCGACAGGCGCCGGTGTCGCCGGGCGCGGGGTCCGTTCGGCGGGCGGGCGGGTGCGGTCCGTGATGAGGGCGGCGGACCGGACCCGTTTGGCACGGAAGCCGACGAGTTCGGCGACGACCTGGCCGTCCGGGTCGCAGACCGCGATGTCGGCCTGGAACAGCTCGCTGTCGAATCCCCCGGTGACCGGTCCCGGCACGTGGACGAGGTTCTCGGCGCCGACGCCCGTACGGGCCCGCAGCGACTCGATGTAGAGGGGGATGTAGGCGTGCCGGGGCGTGCCCAGGTCCTGCTCCGGGAACAGCAGCATCGGCACCAGCGTGGCGAAGTCGAGTACCGCGGGGTGGGCGTGGAAGTGGCCCACGTGCTCGGCCGCCTCGTCCGCGAGCCGCATGCGCGCCAGGGCGTGTCCCGGGGCGACGTGCACCGTGCCGGACGCCTGCATGAAACCACGGTGGTGGATGTCGAGGGCGCGGACGTAGCCGTAGAGCTCGTCCACGTCGATGGTGCGGGTCGCCGACGCGGCGAGTCCGGCCGGGTCGATGTGCCGCCACGGCGTGCCGTCGACGGGGTGGATCTCGGCGGTGCAGTTGGTCTCCCACGGGCCCCGGGTGCTGCCCGCGGGGCGGCTGCGCACGGTGACGGGCAGCGGCTGCCCGGGGTCCGCGTCGCCGAGGACGACCTCGACGGCGCAGCGGTCGCCGGAACCGACGATGGGCGCGTGGAAGACGATGCGGCGCAGGACGACGAGACCGGGGTCGACTCCCGCCCGCTGGACGGTCCGCAGCACCAGGTCGAGGAGGAAGACGCCGGGCAGTACCGGCACGTGGTGGACGAGGTGGTCCCGGACGGCCGGGTCGTCGGCACCGACGCCGGTGGTGGCGCGGCGGCCGGCGAGCGGGCGCAGCAGGTCGTGGGGGCGCTGGACGGAAGACCGGTTCTGCGGCATGACTAGATCAATTCCTCCAGCTCGAGCAGGGGACGGGGCGTGATGCGCAGGGGATCGTCCTGGCCGGTGCGCTCGACCCAGTGCCGGCGCCGCTGGAACACGGGCGGCGGCAGGGGCGTCCGTACGGTCTTCCGGCCGGTCTCCTCGGGGCCCACGGGCTCGCGGAGGACGACGTGGCAGTTGGTCCCGCCGAAGCCGAAGGCGCTGAGGCCGGCCCGGCGTACCCCGTGCCGGGGCTGCCAGGGCTCCAGCCGGTCCTGGATGCGGAACGGTGACGTCTCGAAGGCGAAGCGCGGGTTGGGGCGGTCGCAGTGCAGGGTGGGCGGCAGCTGCCGGTGCTGGAGGGACAGCACGATCTTCTGGAGACCGGCCATGCCCGCCGCCATCAGCAGGTGGCCCACGTTCGACTTGACGCTGCCGACGCCGCAGAACTGGCGCTCGTCGGTGGACTGTGCGAACACGCCGGTCAGCGCCCGCAGTTCCATCGGGTCGCCGATCATGGTGCCGGTGCCGTGCGCCTCGACGTACGACACGCTCGCGGGGTCGGCGCCGGCCCGGCGCAGCGCCTCGCGGACGACCGCCTGCTGCGCGTCGGGGTTGGGGGTGGTCAGGCCCATGGTGCGGCCGTCGTTGTTCATGGCCGTCGACTCGATCACCGCGAGGACCCGGTCCCCGTCGGCCAGGGCATCGGCCAGCGGCTTCACCAGGATCGCGCCGACGCCCTCACCGGGCACGAAGCCGTTGGCGGACGCGTCGAACACGTGGCACGTGCCGTCGGGCGACAGGGCGCGGGCGGCGCTGAGGGAGAGGTACGGCGTCTCGTCCAGCAGCAGGTCGGCGCCGCCCACGACGGCCATCTCGCACTCGCCGAGCAGCAACGCCTGCCGGGCGAGGTGAAGGCTGGACAGCGACGACGAACAGGCCGTGTCCACGACGAGGTTGGGGCCGCGCAGGTCGTGCAGGTGGGCGAGGTGGGCACCGATGAAGTTCTGGTTGAGGCCGGTCGCGGTGGCCCGGCCCGGGACGGTGATGCGGGACCCGTACGTACTGGTGCCCGAGCCGACGAAGACGCCGACGGCCCGGCCGCTCAGCTCCTCGCCCCGGTATCCGGCGTCCGCGATGGCCGTCTCGGCCGTCTCCAGGAAGAGCCGGGTCAGCGGGTCGACGTGCGCCGCGTCCGCCTCGGGGATGCCGAAGTACGCGGGGTCGAAGTCCTCGATGCCGTCGAGGTAGCCGCCCCACTTGCTGATGCTCATGCCGGGCGCGTACTCGGGCGAGTAGCGGGAGGCCACGTCCCACCGGCTGCGCGGGACCTCGCGGATGCCGGACCGGCCGTCGCGCAGCAGGTCCCAGAAGGCCGCGGTGTCGGGGGCGCCGGGGAACCGGCCGGCCATGCCGATGACGGCGAGGGGCATGCCGGGGGCGGTGCGAGGGCCGTTGACGGGGGCCGGTCCGGTGGTCGGTGCGGGCAGGGGCGCTGCGGGCGGGGCGTCGGTCGCCGGTCGTCCGGCGGGTCCGGCCGGTCCGGCGGCCCAGCGGGTGAGGCCTTCGCGGTGGGCGTGGACCAGGTGGCGGGCCAGCCGTTCCACCGTGGGGTGCTCCAGGACCACGGACGGGTCGAGGGGTGCCGCGGTGGCGGCCTCCAGCCGGACGACGATGCTCGCGATGAGGATCGAGTCGACGCCGAGGTCGGCGAACGGCCGGTCGTGCGCGATGCGGTCGCGCGGCGTGCCGAGCACCTCGGCGAGGACGTCCGCGATGTGGTCGGCGCAGGCGTGCAGGAGGCGGGTGTCGTCCGACGGGGACGGCGCAGCGGTCCGGCCCGCCGCCGGACCCGCGACCAGTCCCGTCCCCGGTCCCGGCGTCGGTCCCGCCGCAATCCCCGTCTCCAGTCCGGGTCCGGAGATCCGCTCAGGGGCCGCGTCGGCCGGGGCGGTGGCGGGCCGGGCGGCGACGGCCGCGAGCGCGGCGTGCCGCTCCGTCGCCAGCGCCGCGTCGAGCAGGGTGAGTCCGTCCTCGGGGCGCATGGGTACCATGCCCACCTCTCCGTAGCGGGGCGTGGTGACCTCGCCCATGCCGATGCCGGACCAGCTGCCCCAGGCGAGGGACAGCCAGCGGGTTGCGCTGCCGCGAGCGCGGGCGCGGGCCCGGGCGAACTCGGCGTAGTCGTCCAGGGCCGCGTTGGCGGCGGCGTAGTCGCTGAGGCCGACGGCGAGCCGTGGCAAGCGGGCCGAGACGGAGGAGTAGAGGACGACGAAATCCGGCTCGTCGTCGCCGAGCGCCCGGTCGAGCGCGGCCAGCGCCGGTCCCTTCGGCTCCCACGTCATGTCGAACTCGTGCGGGGGCTTGTGCACGAACGCGGGGGTGGGCGAGACGGCACCCGCGCAGTGCAGGACGCCCGCCGGCGGCCCGAAGCGGGTGCGCACCTCGTCGAGGAACCCGTCCAGCCGGCCGGGGGAACCGTGGTGCAGGAGCACCTGGGCCCCGGTCGCCTCCATGCGGGTGATCGCGGCCGTGCGGGCGGCCCACCAGTCGTCCGCCGTCGCGTGTGCCCAGCGCTCCCTCGGAGGCAGGGCGCGGCGGCCGGTGAGGGCGAGCCGCCGGGCGCCGCGCGCGACGAGCAGTTCGGCCGCGGCGAGCCCGAGACCGCCCGTTCCTCCGGTGATCACGTACGGACGGTCGGCGGTCACGGCGACGGACCCGAGGTGACCGCCCTGTCCCGCGGCCGGTACCGGGACCGGCTCCAGACTCCCCACGTGGCGTGCGCCGCGGACGTAGCGGACCTCGGCGCCCTCGGCCGGTGTCCCCGCGGCGAGTTCGGCGGCGGCCAGCGCGACCGGGCCGGGCAGCCCGTCGGGTACGGCGTCGTACTCGACGGTGACGGAGGTGACGGCGGCGTACTCCGCGCCGACGGCCCGTACGCAGCCGGCCATGCGGGCCGCGGTCAGCACCGCGTCCCCGTGTCCGGCCCCGGCGGGCCGGGTCGCGGCCGTCGGGCGGACGTGGACCACGGTGACCGCGTGCTCCCGGGCCCGGGAGGCCAGCTCCTGGAGCAGGGCGATGCGGCCCGCGTGCCGGGACGGCCGTCCCGGGGCGGCGAGGGCGTCGACCGCGTCGATGACGACGTCGAACGGCCCGTGCGCGGCCAGTTCCCCGGTCAGGACCTCGCGGGTGCGCTCCCGGTCGCCGAGGTCGGCCTCCACGGTGCGGGCGCACGGGAGCGGCAGCGGTGAGGGTTCGCGCAGCACCACTACGTCGTGCCCGTCGAGCCCGGCCAGTTCCTCGGCCAGTGCGGCGCCGGCCTCCGCGCCGACGAGCACCAGGGTGGTGAGCCGCCCGGGGGACGGCGGCCCGCTGGGGGCGGGTGCCGGCGTCCAGGTGCGGGCGAGCAGCCGCAGGGAGTGCGTACCGGCGTCGTCGTGGGTGGAGGCCTGCTCGGTGACCGGGGCGGCGGGGCCGGCCGGGACGGTCGGAGCCACAGGGGCCGTCCGGGCCGCCGGAGCCGTCCCGGCCACGGAGGTCGCCGCAGCCGTCGGGGCCCGGGGCCCGTACCGCTGGGAGTGGTCGAACGGGCGCGCCGGGAACGGCACCCGGCGCCGGCCGGGTTCGAGCGGCCAGGAGACGTCCTCCCCGGCGACCCACCGACGGGCCGCCTCGTGCGCACCGGAGCCCGTGGAACCCGTGGAGCCCGAAACCGGGCCCGTGCTGTCGGAGCCGTCGCGGGTGTGCAGCCCCGGGGCCGTACGGCCGTCGAGGAAGGCGTCGAGCGCGGCCACGGCCTGCGCGGGGCCGGGGACGACCAGCGCCAGCCGGGCGCGCATCGGGTCGCGTGCGACGCGCGAGGTGTGGGCGAGGTCCGCGAAGTCCTGATCGCTGCCCCGCAGTGCGTCGCGCACCACCCGGGCGTGGGCACGCAGCCGGTCGTCGTCGGGGGCGGACAGGACGAGAACCTGATCCCCCGCCGGCCCCGGGCGCGACGCGGCGCGGGTGGGCGGTTCCTCCACGACGAGGTGGGCGTTGGCCCCGCCGAAGCCGAAGGCGCTGATCCCGGCGCGCAGCGGCAGGGGCGCCCCGGACTCGTCGGCGGGTTGCCACCGCCGCGCTTCGCGCAGTACGCGGAACGGGGTGCCGTCGAGCCGCAGATGGGGGTTGGCGCGCTCCCCCACGGCGTTCGGCGGCAGGGTGCGGTGGCGCAGGGCGAGCAGCACCTTGAGCAGCCCGGCGACACCGGCGGCGGACTCCAGGTGCCCGATGTTCGCCTTCACGGCGCCCAGATGGCACCAGGGACCCGCGGCGCGGGTGCCCGGCCGGTCGAAGGCCGCGGTCAGGCCCGCGATCTCGATGGGGTCGCCGAGCCGGGTGCCGGTGCCGTGCGTCTCGACGTACGTGACGGTCCGCGGGTCGACGCCGGCCCGGTCCAGCGCGGCGGTGACGACCTCGGCCTGGGCCTCCGGGCGGGGCGCGGTCAGGGAGTGGGCCCGGCCGCCGTGATTCACCGCGCTGCCCCGGACGACCGCGCGGATCGGGTCGCCGTCGGCCAGGGCCCGGTCCAGCGGCTTGAGGACGACGACGCCGACGCCCTCGCCCCGTACGAACCCGTCGGCCCGCTCGTCGAAGGTCCAGCAGCGGCCCGTCGCCGAGAGCATCCCGGCCTGGCCGAGCGAGTCGAACCACGCCGGGGAGAACAGCGCGTTCACGCCACCGGCCACGGCGAGTTCGCACTCCCCCGCCTCCAGGGCGCCCAGCGCCCGGTGCAGTGCCGTGAGCGAGCTGGAACAGGCGGTGTCGATCACTTCGCTCGGCCCGCGCAGGTCCAGCAGGTACGACAGGCGGTTGGCGATGACGCTCTGGACGTGCCCGGTGATGCTGTGGGCGGCGACCTCCTCGCCCGCCCGGCCGAGCAGATCGGCGTAGTCGGACAGGGTGGCTCCGACGAAGACGCCGGTACGGCTCCCGGCGAGGGATGTCGGGCGGATCGCGGCGTCCTCCACCGCGTGCCACGCGGCTTCCAGGAACAGCCGCTGCTGGGGGTCCATCAGGCGCGCCTCGCGGGGGGAGACGGCGAAGAACTCGGCGTCGAAGGCGAGGATGTCGTCCAGGAACCCGCCGGCCGGAACGGAGTCGCCGAAGCGGTCCCCGGGCGCGGGCACGACGAGATCGTGGCCCGCGATCAGATGTGCCCAGTAGGCGTCCAGGTCCGGCGATCCGGGCAGCCTGCCCGCCATGCCGATGACGGCGACCGGGGGCATGGTGCCGGGCCGCGCGGGCCCCGGGGCGACGGGCCGGGGTTCGGTGACCGACGCGGCGGGCGGCTGCGGCTCGGCGCGGGACTCGGAGACCGCCACGGCCGTGGGCGCGGGCGGGGCTGCGGCCGCCACCGGTACCGCCAGGGCGGGCGCCGCGCTCTCCAGCAGCGCCGACGTCAGCGCCTCGATCGTGGAGTGCTGGTAGAAGACCACCGGGGTGAGGGCCAGCCCCAGGCGGTCGTTGAGGCGGTTGGCGAAGTCGGTGAACAGCAGGGAGTTGAAGCCGTAGTCGCCGAACTCGGCCGTGTCGCGGACCTGTGCGGCCGGGATCTTGACCAGACCGGCCGCCTCGTCGCGCAGCAGGTCACGCAGCCGCTCCCGGTCGGCGACCGGGGCCACCGCAGCCTGCCCCCCGCCGCCGGTCGGCGGCGTCCGTTCGGGGACGACGGGTGCCGCAGCACCGGAGGACGGGCCCTGCCCGGCGACCGTCCCGTGCCGCCCGGCGAGCGCCGCGCCGATCCGTTCCTGGTCTCCGAAGCCGACCAGGACGCGGCAGCGGCCGAGGCGGAGGGCGTCCTCCAGGGCGGCCAGTGCGGACGCCGTGTCGATCGCGGTGAGCCCGAGCGTGGTCTCGGTCAGGCGCCGGACGGCGGACGGCATCTCCATCCCGCCGTCCCGCCACAGCGGCCAGGCGACGGACACCGGCCGGCCGGACCGCTCGCCCCGCGCCACCAGGGACGCCCGGTACTCCGCGAACGCGTCGAGGAAGCGGTTGGCGGCGCAGTACGACGTCTGCCCGGCGTTGCCCAGGGTGCCGACGAACGACGACATGAGCAGGAAGAAGTCCAGCGGGTCCCCGGCGGTGGCCGCGTCCAGGGCCAGGGTGCCCCAGGTCTTGGGTGCCAGCACGGCGCGCATCTCGTCGGCCGTACGGTCGCGGGCGGCACCGTCGTCGAGCACTCCCGCCGCGTGGATCACGCCGTGGAGGGGCCCGAAGGCCGCTCGCGCGTCGGCGAGCGCGGTGGCGAGGGCGTCCGGGTCCGTCACGTCCGCCCGCACCTGCCGCACCGCACCGCCGCTCCCGGCCGCGGACCCCGCCAGGGCCCCGCCCGGCCCGGTGGCCGCGCCGGAACGGCTCACCCAGGTCACGCGTGCCGCCCACTGCTCAACGAGGTACGCGGTCAGCAGGCGTCCTACGCCTCCCGCGCCGCCGGTGACGACGTAGTGCCCCCCGTGCCGCAGGGGCGGTGCCTGCTCGGCGGACACGGTGGCCCGGCTCCAGGTGCGGACGAGCTGGTCGGTGCCGTCCACGAGCAGTTCCGGCGCGCCCGTGCCGAGCAGGGACAGCACCCGCGCCAGGCCGGGTTCGCCGGCGCCGGTCTCGCACCGCACCGCGCGGAACCCGGGGATCTCGCGCTCCAGGGCGCGTCCGAAGCCGACGGCCAGGGCGGCGGCGGGGTCCGCCCACTCGGGCGGGGTGAGGGTGACGTAGGTGAGG
Source organism: Streptomyces sp. NPDC051207 (assembly GCF_040682395.1). Classification (NCBI taxonomy): domain Bacteria; kingdom Bacillati; phylum Actinomycetota; class Actinomycetes; order Kitasatosporales; family Streptomycetaceae; genus Streptomyces; species Streptomyces sp. NPDC051207. The sequence goes on from NZ_JBFBAX010000011.1 coordinate 185,315, forward strand.
GTCCGGTCGTCGCCGGCGAGGCGGGCCAGTGTGCCTAGGGTGCCGGTCGCCTCGGTCAGCGACTGCGCGAGCGGCTCGGCGGCGCGGTCGAGGGGGCGGCGGTCGACCACGACGGCGTGCCGCGGGGCGCGCACCAGGCCGGAGACCTCCTCAAGGTGCGTGACATGGTGGTCGGCGTCCCGCGCCCAGCCCGGCGTGCCGCCGACGACGATCACCGTGGCGTCCGGCGCGCGTGCCGCCGACGGGTCCGGGACGGGTGTCCAGTCGGGGACGTGGAGTTCGGCGCGCCGCTGCGGGGTGACCGGTGCGACCGTCCCGGAGTCCGGCCGCTGCGGGGCGACCGGCGCGTCGGGCCCGGAGCCGGGCAGCCAGTGCCGTGCGCGGGCGAACGGGTAGCCCGGCAGGGACACCCGGCGCCCTCCGGAGGACGGCAGGATGCTCCGCCAGTCCAGCCGGGCACCCTGGCACCAGAGCCGGGCGAGCTTGGCGAGTTCACCGCGCTCGGCGAGGGCGCGCAGGACCTCGGTGGTGCCCGGCGTTCCGTCGAAGACGTCGCCGAGGCGGCCTCCGTCGTCCAGCCGGCCGAGTGTCGTACCGGTGGTGTCCCGCACCGCTTCGTGCAGTTCCCGTCCGGGTGCGCCGAGTTGTTCCAGGCGGTCCGCGAGTTCGCCCGTGCCGGTGACGACGAGCGCCAGGCGGGTGTCGAAGTGCTCCCGGCCCTCCCGCAGGGTGAACGCGACGTCCGTCAGGCGCAGTTCGGGTCCCGCCGCGCGCAGCCGGGCGGCGAGCCGCGCGCAGGCCCGGCGCAGTTCCTCCTCGTCCCGCGCGGACAGCACGACGAGTTCCGGCCCGGCCGGTGCCGCACCGGCCACCCGGGTGGGCGGCGCCTCCTCCACGACGAGGTGCACGTTGACCCCGCCCGCGCCGAAGGAGCTGAGTGCGGCGATCCGCGGGGCGCCGCCGGCCGCGGCGGGCCAGGGGGCCGTGGACTGCTGGACGCGGAACGGCGTGGCCGCGAAGTCGATGTCGGGGTTGAGCCGTTGGGAGTGCAGGGACGGCACGAGCGTGCGGTGCCGCAGTTGCAGGAGCACCTTGGTCAGCCCGGCCAGGGCGGCGGCGGCCTCGGTGTGCCCGATGTTGCCCTTGACGCTGCCGACGGGGATCGAGGCCGGGGTGCGCACGGAGGCGTAGGCCTTGCTCAGGCCGCGGATCTCGATGGGGTCGCCCAGCGGGGTGCCGGTGCCGTGGGCCTCGACGTATCCGACGGCGGACGGATCGGTGCCGGCCCGCTGGAGGGTGCGGGTGATGAGGTCGGCCTGCGCCTGCGGGCTGGGCACGGTGAAGCCGTTGGTGCGTCCGTCGCTGTTGGCGCCGACGGCCCGGATCACGCCGTAGACGTGGTCGCCGTCGGCGAGTGCGTCGCGCAGCGGGCGCAGCAGTACGGCGCCGACGGCCTCGCTGGTGACCATGCCGTCCGCGTCGGCGCCGAAGGGCATGCACCGGCCGGTCCGCGAAACCATGCCGAGCTGGGCGTACTGGATGCGGCGGGCCGGGTGCAGGATCAGGTTGACCCCGCCCGCGAGCGCGGCGGAGACGGTCCCGGCGCGGATCGCGTCGCAGGCGAGTTGCAGGGCGACGCCCGATCCGGAGCAGGCCGTGTCGACGGCGATGCTCGGCCCGGTGAAGTCCATGAAGTACGAGACCCGGTTGGCGATCTGGTAGAGGTCGCTGTTCGGGTACCGGCTGTGGCCGTCCAGGGCGGCGTTGGCGCTCAGCACGGCGTAGTCCGGGCCCATGGAGGCCACGTAGACACCGACGTCCCGGCCGAGACTGGCGGGGGTGTGCCCGGCGTCCTCGACCGCGTGGTAGGCCGTCTGGAGGAAGAGGCGCTGCTGCGGGTCCATGGTCTCCGCCTCGCTGGGCGCGAGCTGGAAGAACAGCGCGTCGAACTCGTCCACGCCGTCGAGGAGTCCCCCGGCCGAGCTGTACGTGCGGTCCGGGCCGCCGTCCGGGTCGACCACGTCCGGCTGTTCCCAGCGCACGGCGACGTCGCCCAGCGACTCGACGCCCGCCTTGAGGTTCTCCCACAGCCGGGCGATGTCGCCCGCGCCCGGGTAGCGGCCGGCGATGCCCACCACAGCGATGCGGTCGTCGGGCGTGGCGGCGGCGTCGGCCGTCGGCCGGGACGCGGTATCGGCCTTCCCTGCGACCGGGGCGGGCCGCTGTGGCACGGGTTCCGGCCGGGCGGCGGCGGGCTGCTGTGGCACGGGTTCCGGCCGGGCGGCGGCAGGCGCGGACGGCCCCAGGGCCCGGGCGACGGAACCGAGGGTGCGGTGTTCGAAGAACAGGGTCTTCGGCAGCCGCCCGAAGTCCTTCTCCAGGGCGACGGTCGCGTCGACGATCTCCAGCGACTCCAGCCGCAGCGACTCCAGTGTGGTGTTCGGCGCGAGGTCGGCCACGGGAATCCGCTTGAGCCGACTCACCACGGCCCGTACGGCGTCGAACGGATCGCTCCCGGCGTGCGCGGGCTCGGGCGCACCGGGGGCCGGCGGCGCGGGAGCGGGCTCGTGCTCCCCGGTGACCGCGCGGTGCAGTGCGGTCATGTCGGTCAGCTCGGCCGCCAGGTGCGCCAGCGCGGCGCGCCGGGTGGTGTCCGCGGCCGTACCGGCCCCGGCCGGTGCCGGACGGCGCTCCGCCGTGGTGTCGTCCGGCACCGGTCCGTCGTCGGGCCGGAACTCCAGCGCGGCGAGACGGTCGAGCGGCGCGCTGTGCAGCCGCGTCCCGTCCCCGGCGTGCGCGGACTCGCCCGTCCCGGCCCCACCCGTCACGGGCTCGCCCGTCGCGGCCTCGAAGAAGGTGCGCGCGGGCGTGTTCCGGTCGGTGGGCCGGTGCTCGGCGGTGAGGACGGCGGGGCCGCCCTCGGTCATGACGGCGCGGGCCACCGCGGCCAGGAAGGCATGCTCCACGCCTCTCCCGAGGACCCGGCAGCTCAGCAGGAACGTGTCGAGCAGGACGCGGTCGCCGCTGTCGCGGGTCACGGCGGCGCCCACCAGGCCGTAGTCGCCGAACCGGTCGCCGACCTCGGCCACCCAGCACCGGGCGCCGCCGGCGAGCACGCCGCGCAGTTCCGCCTCGGTCCTGCGCAGCGGCGCCAGATTGAACTGGTTGGTGCGCTGCGTGAGCTGTGCGACACGGGCCAGCTGGTCGTCGCGGGCCTCGTGCACGTCGACGCGGAGGCCGAGCCCGGCGATGAAGCCCGCCAGGGACGGCGCCGCGTCACGGGCCTCCTCCCGGCGGCGGGCCGCACGGTACATCTCGGTGCGTCTGCGGTCCTCCTCGGTGACCTGCGTGCGGTCGAAGGCCCAGAGCCGGGCCAGGAAGCCGGCCCAGTCCGCCTCGTCGGCGGGCAGCTGGAGCGCGAGCACCTGCGGCTGCGCCGCGCGTACGGCCGCGATCTCGACCGGGTTGTCGTCGAGGAACACGAACGAGTCGAGTCCTACGCCGAGTTCGCGGGCCAGCGCCCCGATGTTGCCGGCCTTGGCGTTCCAGTCGACGCGGCGGGCGGCGACGTGCTCGGGGCGCAGCGGCATGTCCGGGCGCAGCCGGAACACCGCGTCCACGTCCTCGGCGGAGTTCTTGCTGGCCAGGCAGACGAGGACACCCTCGTCGTGCCGTCGTACCGCCCACTGCTGGAGGTGGCGGTGGGCCTCTCCCAACTCCACCCCGCGGGGGCCGTCCTCGCCGCAGACGCCGCGCCACAGGGTGTTGTCGCAGTCGAGGACGAGCACCTTGTACGGGCGGCCGAGCAGGGCGTGGACGGTGCGGGCGACGGCGGTGCCCAGTGCCGTGCAGGCCTCGGGCGTGTAGGGGATGTGCGCGTGTTCCTCACGTGCCGCGTCGTGGTGGTCGGTCACCCAGTGGCCGTCGCCCCGGTCGTCCAGCCGGGTCAGGTGCAGCCCGCGGGTCCCGTCGAGGGCCCGCCACAGGCGGTCCTCGACGGCTTCGAGGGCGTCCGCGCGGCGGGCGAGCGCGGGCGGCGACGCCGGGCAGAGCGCGACGAGCAGCGGCACCGAGAGGCGTGCCGCCGCCGTGCGGGCCGCGGCGGCGAACTCGTCGGCCGTGCGCTCGCCCTCGGGCCCCTCCGGCCAGTCCTCCACGCGCACGAGCACCGCGTTGCAGCCGCGCCGGTTCGCGGCGAACGCGCCGGACGGGTCCAGGAGTTCCTGGAACACCTGCCCGTACGCCGCCGGCCGCACGGCCAGATCGAGCCCGAGCCGCTCGCACCAGTGGGCCAGGACGGGATGCAGCGGGTCGGTGGTGAAGGTGGCCGCCAGGGCGAGGGTGCCGCTGGGGTCGTGAACAGGGGCGGGGGCCACGTCGGTGGCGGGGGCCGGCCCGGACGCGGGGGCGCAGGCGTCCTCGGCCACGGGGGCAGGGGCAGGGGCGGCCTCTGCCACGGGGGTGGCAGTCGGCGACGGTTCGGGCGGCTCGAAGTCGGCCAGCACCGCCGTCGTACCCGCCGTCACGCCGTCGGCGACCCGCCGTACCACGGCGGCGGCGACGGGCTCGACGTCCAGGGCGCTGTCGTCGGCCACGCTGTCGGCGAAGGTGGTGGCCAGGCGCGGCGGGCGGACGATCAGCGCCGCCAGCTCGGGGTTGTCGACGACCACGGCCTCCGCGAGCCCTTCCAGCGCCCGCTTGGCGGCGGTGTAGTGGGCCAGCCCGCGGTGCGGTGCCTGCGCGTACGCCGAGGACACGGCGACCACGAGACCGCCGCTCGCCATGTGCCCGGCGAACGCGGCGAGCGGCGCCTGGGCCAGCCGCAGCGCCGCCGTCACGTGGTCACCGGCCCGCGCGGCCGTGTCCGGGTGGACGTCCATCGGCCGGGCCGGCGGGCCGGCGTTGAGGATCAGCAGGTCGGCGGCTGCGTCCCGCTCGTGCACGGCCCGCCGGAGTTCGGCGCACCAGGCGGTGTCCGCGACGTCTCCCCGGTGCAGGTGCACGCGGGTGCCGTCGGGGCCGAGCGCGGCGACGAGGGCCTCGGCCTCGGCGGTGCTGTCCCGGTAGGCCAGGTGGACGGTGGCGCCGGCCAGGGCGAGCGCCTGGACGAGGGCCGCGCCGAGCCCGCGGCTGCCGCCGCACACGACGGCGGTCCTGCCGCGCAGGGCCCCGTGCGGGGGTACGAGGGCACGCAGCCGTTCCGCGTCCGGTGCGCTGGACTCGCGTCGGGCGAAGACGCGGACCTCCACGCGTGCCGTGGTGTGCCCGCCGGTCACGTCGCCGGTGAGCCGCACGGAGCGGTAGCGCGGGTCCACGTCGGCGAGGACCGCGCGCGCGGCGAAGCCCCGCCGTGCGGCGAGGGGTTCGAAGTCGGCGTCGATGCCGCTGACGAGGGCGGCGCGGCCGGGTGTTTCCATGCCGGCGAGCTGGCTCGCCCAGGCCAGCACGGCCGCGTGGTCCACGCCCACTCCCCGGTCCTGGAGCCCTTCCGCCTCCACGAGACGGAGCAGTGCCTGCCAGTCGGGACGGTAGCGGGTGCCGAGCTGTGTGCCGGGGGCGAGTTCCGTCACCGGGGCGCGGGCCGCCTCGGCGGCGAACCGGGGCCGCGCGGGCCTGGCGGGCGGCGCGTGGACGGTGCCTTCGGCGTAGCGGGCCTCGATCTCGGCCAGGGTGCGCCGGCCGTCGAGGACGCGTACGCGGGCCGAGCCGTCGGGGGCGTGTTCCGCCTCCCACCGGTAGAGCTGGCCGGGGTAGACCGGGCCGGGAAAGCGGGCCCGCAGCGAGGCGAGGCGCCGGCCGGTGCCCGGCGCGGGCGCCAGGGCCAGCGCCCGGAGCACGCACAGCGCGCCGTGCGCCACCGGCTGCCCGAAGGGCGTGCGGCGGGCGTAGGTCTCGTCGACGTGCAGCGGGCTGTGGTCCCCGCCCGCCTCCGCGAAGGCCAGGACATCTGCTCGCGTGACACGGAAGTCACCCGTGACGACGTTCGGCTTCATGCGCCGTTGTTCCTCCAGTCCGGTCTTCTCGTCCGGTCTTCTCTTCTCGTCCGGTCTTCCCGGCAGTCCTGGGTCCCGGTCGCCGACCGGTGCCGTCCTTCGGTGGTCCCCACGCCCCGGTGACCTTCCGGCGCGACCCTTCGGCGGTCCCCGCGCCCCGGTCACCGACCGGCGCGATCCTTCGAGCCCTCGCGCCGCGGTCACCGGCCGGCGCGATCGTTCGGCGGTCCCCGCGCTCCGGTCACCGGCCGGTACGGCCCTTCACCGATCCAGGCGTCCCGGTCCCCGGCCGAGGCGGTGCCGTCAGCTGCTCGCCGGGGCCGCCTCGCGTGCCGCGCGGATGCGCCGGGTCAGGCCGGTGAGCACGTTGCCGGGGCCGATCTCCCGCAGGTCGGGGTCGGGCAGCGTGAGCAGGTGGTGCACGGTGTCGCTCCACCTGACGGGGGACCACAGCTGACGGCAGAGCAGGTCGCGTATCTCGTGGTCGGCGTACGGCTGTGCGGTCGCGTTGGCGATGACGGGGATCTTGAGGCGGCCGAACACGTAGCCGGACAGGAAGTGGCCGAGGCGTTCGGCGGCCGGCCGCATGCCCCGCGAGTGGAAGGCGCCGCTGACCGGGAGCGCGACGACCGTGCCCGACCGCGCCGCCAGCGCCTTGGAGACCCTGCGCACGTCCTCGGCGCCGCCCGAGACGACGATCTGGTCGGGCGCGTTGAGGTTGGCGAGGTCGACGTCGCCGCCCTCGGCCGCGAGCACGTCCCGCACGGTGGACTCGTCCAGCCCGATGACCGCGGCCATGGCGCCCGGCCCGGCGTCGGCCATCAGCGCGGCGCGCCGGGCGACGATCTCCAGCCCGGTACGGAAGTCGAAGGCGCCGGCGGCGAACAGCGCGGCGTACTCCCCCAGGCTGTGACCGGCCACCACGTCGGGTATGACGCCGGTCCTGCGCACCGCGTCCAGATAGGCGAGGGCGTCCACGACGTAGATGGCGGGCTGGGTGAACCGGGTGTCCGCCAGGCGCTCCGCCGGTCCGTTCAGGCACAGGTCGGCGACCGAGTAGCCGAGGGCGTCGTCGGCCTGGCGCACCAGGTTGGGGTACGTCGCGAGCAGCTCGGCCCCCATGCCGACGCGTTGCGAACCCTGTCCGGCGAAGAGGTGGGCGACGGTCACGTTCGGCTCCCGTGGGGTGTGGCGGTGGTCAGGCCGGCCGTCCTCGCCGTCAGGACGTCCGCCGCTCCGCGCATCAGCAGGTCGGCCAGCTCGTCCACGTGGCGGTTGCGCCAGTGCTCCAGCTCGGTGCCGCGCAGGCGGGCGTTGAGCGCGCCGAGCGCGGGCCCGCAGTTGATCTGGTAGTCGACCTGGTGTTCCTCGGAGCCGCTCATGGCGAGGCGGATCGACTGCACGAAGTAGGCCTTGAAGACGAGCAGCATCTTGTGCTTCGGGTCCCGTTCGGCGCGGGCCAGGGACTCGGGGTTGGCCTGGGCGTAGTAGGCGCGGGTCTCCTCCCACACCTGGTCGAACGTCCGCCGGAAGTAGCGCCGCTGAAGCTGGTCGGCGGTGCGTTCGTCGAGGTCGTCCAGCGAGTCGTGGCGGCGGTAGAGCTCGTAGAGCCGGTTGGCGCGGGCCGGGTAGAACAGGCCGCGGCGCAGTACCTGTGCGCGGGCGCCGGTCTCCAGCATGTCGCCGGCCGGGACGACGGTCATGTCCTGGACCTCGGCCTGCTGGAGCATGTCCTTCACGCGGTCGCTGGTGCCGCACTCGGCCGTGCACTGGTTGATGCTGCCGGTGAGGACGAAGTCCGCGCCGAGGACGAACGCGGCGGCCACCGCCTCCGGCACGCCCAGCCCGCCCGCCGCGCCGACCCGCACCTGCCCGGCGGCGGGGAACCGGGCGGCGGCCCGGTCGCGTTGGTGGACCGTGTCGGGCAGCAGCACGACGAGTTGCCGCTGGTCGGTGTGGCCGCCCGAGTCGGCCTCGGCGCACAGGTCGTCGGCGAGGGTGACGCGCTCCGCGAGGGCCGCCTCCTCGGCGGTGACGGCACCGTCGGCCAGGAGTTCCTCCACGAGGTGCCGTGGCGGCGGTTCGAGGAAGTACTGCGCGACCTCGGGTCTGGACACCTTGGCCATGACCCGGTGCGGCACGTGCACCGTGCCGTCGGGTGCCGTGCGCAGGCCGCTGATCCGGTACTGGACCAGCGGCCGGGTCGGCACGATGAACGAGGCCGCCTCGACCCGCCGGACCCCCAGCTCGAGGAACAGCCGTACCTGTTCCTGTTCCCTGGCCGGGTTCTCGTGCGAGGCGAGGAGGTTGACCCCCCACGGGCCGTCGCCGATCTCCCGCTGGAAGCGCCGTACGGCGGCGACGACCCGGTCGGCGCGCAGACCGCCCGTGCCGAAGTAGGAGAGCAGGCCCGCTCTGCCCATCCGTACGACGAGTTCCTCGGAGGCCACCGCCTTGTACATCGAGCCTGCCGCGTAGGCGTAGCGGACGCCGTGGTCGGCGCGGAAGGCGGCGCTGCCCAGCGCCTGCGCGCCGATGCGGCCGCTGTCCTCGGCCGCCCGGCCGGCCCGCACGAGCGATGTGGTCATCTGAGCCCCGTCCTCTCTGTGCCGCGTCCGGACGTCGTCGGCGTGCGGCCCCGGGGGTTTCCGGGGCCCTGGCCTGGTCGGGCACCCGCCGGTCCGGGCGGGTGCGCCGCGGTCAGGAGCCGGCGCCCGCCCTGCTCTGCTCGTAGCGCTTGAGGATGGCGGGCATCTCGGCGCTGACGAAGCCCAGGAAGCGCTCCATGTTGGCCAGCCGCAGCAGGCGTTCCTCGGAGGCGTTCTCGGCGCGCAGCGCGGTCAGCCCGGTGGCGGCGACGCGGTGGAAGTCGGGGAACTCCGAGAAGATGCCCCGGACCTTGGGGCCCCAGCTGTTCTCGCGCAGCCGGATGGTGTAGTTCTCCTGGAGCGATCCGGTGCGCTCGAAGACGCTGACGGGGTCGTTCTCCGGGGTCAGCTGGTCCACGATGCGGTCGATCGCGGCGCGCGGCACACCGAGGGCCTTCTCGATGTCGGCGGCGGTCTGCTCCGGCGGGTCGCAGATCATCATCCAGCCGACGACACGGCCGCGGTCGTGCGGCATGCCGTCGTTCTCGAAGTAGTACTGCGCGACCTTCTCCACGAAGGCCTGCTCGCCCTCGGTGAGGGTGGTGGGGGCGGTCTGCTCGGTCATGGTGAGCTTCTCCTCGCGGTGCGTCCGGGCGGTCGGTCAGGCGGCAGCGGTGCGGCGGTGCTCTTCCCAGCGCTTGGACATGTCGGCGAGGTCGCCGACGATGTGGCCGAACAGTTCCTCGATCTCGGCGATGCGCCTGCGGCGGGCCTCGTCGGCGTCGGCGAGGACGTCGAGTCCGAAGCGGAAGATCTGGTGGTACTCGGGCCAGCTCGCGAAGGTGTCGGCGACGGCCTTGGGGTAGCCGTCGTCGACGAGCCGGTAGCGGGTCTCCTCGCCGGGCGTCTCGATGCGCCGGTACAGGCCGGCCAGCGTCAGCTGCTCGATGAGCTGCTCGATACTGTCCGGGTCGGCGTCGACCGCGGCGCAGATCTGGCCGAGCGTCTGCTCGATCGGGTCGCTGATGATCATCCACGCCATGACCCGGCCCTTCTCCCAGGTCACGCCGTGCGCCTCGTGGTAGTGCCGCGCCACCTCGTCCACGAACGACCGCTCGGCCTCGGTCAGGGTGGCGTAGGTCTTCTCCGTCGTGCTGGTCACGTGTCCCGCCCTTCGGTTAGGCATGTGGCCGGTCCCGGCGTCGGGTCGGGAGCTGTCGCGCCCGGCGGGACCGGCAGCCAAGCCTGCTCGACCGGCCCCCCGGCCCGCCCCCGGAACTCCCCCAGCAGCGACCCCAGTACGGGTGGCGCACCGCCCCGGGCCGCGGGTACGCCGACGACGTCACGGACGCCCGCACCGGGGCACACGGATGACGCGGCGGGCCCCCACCGGCCACGCCAACGGCTCGACGCACACCCACCGGCCACACCGACGGCTCGATGAACGCCACCGGCCACACTGACGGCTCGACGAACACCCACGAGGTACGCCGACGACGCGCCCCACACCCACCAGGTACGCCCACGACACGGCGGGCGCCCATCAGGCAGGCCCGCGACGCCGAAGGTGACGCAGACGACGGCGCGGCGGGCGCCCGCCCGGGCGCCCGCCGCGTCACACCGTGCCGCCCGCCGGGGACCTACGCCGACCGCGGCACGGTCTCGCCGTGCGGCGCCGGCCCGGTGGCCAGCGCCTGGGACAACTCGGCCCGCTTGGCGATGCCGAGCTTGGCGTAGGCCTGGCTGAGGTGCCATTCCACCGTCTTGACGGTGACGAACAGCGCCTGCGAGATCTCCCGGTTGCTGAGCCCGGCCGCGGCCTTGTGCGCGACCCTCTCCTCGGCGGGGGTCAGCGGAGCCCGCTGCTGCAGACCGCCTCTGACCTGGCGGACCCCGGCCAGGCGCAGCTCGGCCCGGGCCGTGGCCTCCAGGACGGAGGCGCCGATGCCCTGGGCCATGTCCAGTCCGGCCGTCAGGCGGCCGCGGGCGGCGCCGCGCCGGCCCTGGCGCCGCAGGGCCGCGCCGAGCGCGACCAGGACGCGTGCCCGTTCCAGCAGGTAGGGCGTGGGGGCGAGGAGCCGGTCGGCGTTCTCCAGCATCTCCAGCCCTTCGTCTCCCCCGACGATCTCGCCGTGCGTGCGCAGCGCGGCGGCCAGCGGGCGGACCGCGCCGAAGGCCCGTGCGCGTTCGGTGACGTCGGCGGCGAGTTTGCGGGCCGCCCGCGGTCCGGTCGTGATGGCGAGGGCCCGTGCCGCGTCCGACAGGTACTCCGAAGACGCGGACGGGTACAGCCAGCCCTCCTGTCCCGCCTGGTCGCGGCACTCGGTGAGCTCGCGCAGCCCGTCCTCGAAGCGGCCTCGGCGGATGCTCAGCCGTACGCGCGCGATCCGCAGCGGGACGGACAGGGCCGACTGCGGCAGGTGTCCGGTCAGCCCGGTGCGGCGCAGGGTGTCCTCGGCCTCCTGGAGCTGGTCCGTCTCGATGAGGCAGTGCGTGAGTACGGCGGCGGCCAGTGGCACGCAGGCGAGCGTCAGCGAGCAGCACTCCTGCTGTTGCAGCAGGCGCCGTGCGCCCGCTTCGGCCTCGGCGAGCCGGCCGGTGTCGAGGAGGACGCCGCCGAGCAGGCTCGTGGCGGTGGCCGCGGCGAGCATCTGCCCCGCGTCGGACGCCTTGCGCGCGGTCTCGCGCAGCACCCTTTCCGCCTGCTCCGGCTCGTCGCACTGGGCGAGGGTCCAGGCGGCGACCGCGGCGTCGGTCAGCTCGGTGTCCTCGCCGTACGGTGCCGCGGTGCCGGCAACCGCGGCGGCGGCCAGCCGGGCCACCCGGTGGGCCGGGCGCCCCCGGGACAGCGCCTCGACGGCCGCGTGCGAGCGCGGCGCGGCGCCGGCCGGCGGGCGGGGCGGGGCCGACGCGCGGCGGCCGGGAGCGATGCGGGCCACCACGGCGGCCGTCGTGCGCACCGCCTGCTCGGCGGGCTCGGTGCCGCCCGGACGCGTGGCGCCCGGCTCCGCCAGCAGGGCAAGTGCCTCGTCGTAGCGGCCCGACGCGGTCAGTGCCAGGCCCAGTTCGAGGCGGAGCTGGCTGCGGAAGGCCGGTTCGTGGGTGCGGCGCAGGGCCTCACGGAGGTGCTCGATCGCCGACGACTGCCGGGCGCGCAGCTCGGCCGACCCCAACTGGCCCAGGATCCACGGGTCGTGCTCGGCGCTGGAGTCGGCGAGGGCCCGGCGCAGATAGCGGGTGGCGTCCACCGGCGACGCCCGGCGCATGGCCTCGACGGCGGCGGCGCGCAGGGTCCTGACGGTCCAGGCGTCGCAGCCGGGTTCGGTGCGGCACAGGTGTTCGGCCACCGTGGCCAGGTCGACTCCGGCGGTGTGCAGCGAGTGGGCGGATCGCCGGTGGGCGCGGCTGCGCGCGTCCGGCGACATCTGCGCGTACACGACCTGCCGTACGACGGGGCGCCGGAAGGTGTAGGGCACGCCGGGGTTGAGCAGGTCGGCCTCGCGCAGGGTGTTCGCGGCGTCGAGGGCGGCGCCGTTGTCCAGTGCCGCTGCCGCCGCCGAGTGGCGGGGGTCCGCGTCGTCTCCGAGGACGGCCACCGCTTCGGCGAGGCCGCGGGCGGGCGGCGGCAGTTGCTGGAGGCGGCTGGCGACCTCCTTGGCGATGCGGGCGGGTGCGAGGCTGAGGATCTCCTCGGCGGCCTGCTGCTCGGGGGTGATGCCGCAGCGGCGCATCTCGTCGAGCAGTTCCGTCAGGTGGGACGGGTTGCCCTGGCTGGCGACGAGGCAGGCCTCGGTCACGTCGTCGTGCGGAGCGTCTGTGAACCGTACGGTGAGCGCTTCGCGTACCGCGTCCCGGCCGAGGGGTTCGAGCGCTGCGTGACCGGCGAGCGGGGAGCGGCTGGCGGACAGCAGCAGTTCCTCGGCTTCGCCGGGTACGTCGGGGGCGCTGGTGAGCACGAGCAGGACGCCGCTGCCCTCCAGGCGGTTGACGAGGTAGTTGACGAAGCGCAGTGAGGCGGTGTCGGAGTGGTGGGCGTCGTCGACGAGCAGCATCAGCGGAGCCGATGCGGAAAGGTTCTTGCAGAGCCAGTACAGACCGTGCAGGACCCGGTAGAGCCCTCCGTCCTCCTGGGGCGGTGTGCTGATGCCCTCGGGGTCGGCGTAGTCGAAGATGCTGCCGGCGAGTGCCGCGGGGCCGGCGAGCAGGTCGCCCTGGTCCGTGCCGTCCGCCGCGCTGAGGCAGTGTTCGAACAGCTGGCGGACGACGACCCAGGCGAATCCCCGCTCCAGCGCGCCCGCCCGGGCGTGGAGCACCTGTAAGCCTTCTTTCTCCGCCTCCCGGCGCGCCGCCGCGAGCAATCGCGTCTTGCCCGTTCCGGGGGCTCCCTCGAAGACGACGAACGCGCCGTCACCGCCGCGCGCCCGCCGCACTCCCGCCCGTATGAGGTCCATTTCGCGCTCACGTTCCAGAAGCAGGAATTCCTGCATTGCCACACCCCTTGGTGGAAAGTCGAAGAGACCGGGAAGACTCCAGAAAAGGGAAAGCGCGCAGAAAGTCATGCGCCTTTTTGGTGTGTGGCTTTTCTATTGTGGTCTTGGCGGTCGTGACACATTCCCCCGTCCTCATGACGTCGCGCCGATCAGGACTGAATCACAAGTTAACACATGACACCACCGTGCGCGCTGTACGAAGCGGCGTTAAGGAAGCGTCAAGACTCACGTTGCGAATATGGCCAAGGAGGCCGGAAAGTGGCATTGCCACCCCTTGTTGGCCGACAAGGGGTGGCGCGATCCTCACTGATCGGATCAGGCGGGACGCAAAGAGACCGGAAGCTTGTCGAAGCCCACCATTTGCGGCGGGATCGCCCAGGCGAGGTCACCGTCCCGGTCGACGGAGATCTCCTTGAACCGGTCGAACAGGACGTTCAGGACGAGCCTGGTCTCCAGCCGGCCGAGGGCGTTTCCGATGCAGTGGTGGGTGCCGAAGCCGAAGCCGAAGTGCCGGCCCTCGCTGCGCCGGTGGATGTCGAAGGCCTCGGGGTCGGGGAACTGCCGTTCGTCGCGGTTGGCCGAGCAGAAGCTGGCCGCCACGTGCTGGTTCTCCGGGATGACGACCCCGGCCAGCTCCACCTCGCGGGTGGAGGCCCGCAGGCCCGTGGTGATCGGGGGCCGGTGCCGCAGTACTTCCTCGACCGCCTGCGGAATCAGGTCGCGGTTTTCCCGCAGTTCGGCCTGGGCGGCGGGATTCAGATCGAGCAGATCGATCGAGTTGGCAATGGTCATGGTGGTGCTGATATGACCGCCGGCGAACATCACATTGGCGAAGTTGACCGTCTCGTCCTCGGTCAGCCGGTCGCCGTCGAGTTCCGCGTTGGCGAGCCGGGTGAGCATGTCGTCGGTGTTCTTGTTCTTCCGTTCACGCACCCGTTCCCTGAGGTACGAAATGGCTTCCTGCTGGAGTTCGCCGAGCGCCTCCAGATATCCTTCCTGCGCCATTTCCTCCGGGGTCACGTTCATGACCTTGCGGGCCCAGTCGTAGAAGAGGACACGGTCTTCGGCCGGAAGGCCGAGAATCTCCAGGATGACGGCGATGGGTACCGTATAGGCGAGATCCGCCACCAGGTCCACCTGGCCGCGGTCGGCGATCTCGTCCACGATCTCGTGGGTCAGCCGTACGATCGCCGGCTCGTAGGCGGCGATGGACGCGGGAGTGAACGCGGTGCTGAGGATCTGGCGCACGCGGGTGTGGCGCGGCGGGTCCATCTGCGGCAGGCTTTCCAGGCCGGACTCGGGGAAGCCCATGCGGTGCATTTCGGACGAGTAGATCCCCGGGTTCGTCAGGACGTGCCGGGCGTCGGCGTACCGGTACACCACCCACCAGCCGGTGGCGGGGTCACGGTGCACGGGATGCTCGTCGCGCATCATGCGGTACCAGTCGTAGATCGCCGGATCGTTCACGTTCGGCTGCGGCGGGATCTCGATGTCTGTCGTGGGCATCCCATCACCTTTTCCCTGGCGGGCGGGTCGGTCGATGCAGCCTGGCGACCGGGCCCCGGGACGCACACTGGGGTATCCCCCAGCACCCACCCCAGAGCCTTCGGCCGACCTCGCCCACCGGGCGTCAGCTGTTGATGTCCCGCTGGTTGAAACGCCGCACACCGAGACCGAACAGCAGCCCCGAGGCCACCAGGAGCACCAGCACGTCCGCCCACTGGAAGCCGTGCCGCAGCGGTTCACCGCCGATGTAGTAGTGGAACGGCGACAGGTACGCGAGCCAGTCGGCGCCGAGTTGCCCCGCGAAGGTGTGCAGGGTGTAGGACACCACGCCGATGACGGCACTGGTGACCAGCACGACCGCCTTGCGGCCGACGGCCGCGCCCAGGCCGATGGCCAGCGCGCCGAACAGGATCGCCAGCAGGGCCAGGTGGAAGCACTGGGCGAGGAACTCCAGCGGGGTGATGCTCGTCAGCTCGGAGCCGTTGCGGATGGCCAGCAGGCCGAGCCACACCAGCGCCGCGATGCCGAGCGCGCCGGCGATCAGCGCGGCGAAGCGCTGGACCGTGAGCTGTGTGCGCGTGATGGGGTGGGCGAGGAGCAGGTCGAGCTGGCCGGACTCCTCCTCGGTGGCCACGGCACGGGTGCCCGCGGTCACGCCGTAGATCATGGCGAGCAGCGGGAGGATGACGCCGAACACGCTGGCGTGCAGGTAGCCCGCGGCGGTCTGGTCGATGTTCAGGCCCTCGCGCAGGGCCTCGGGCAGGTTCGCCGTGTTCTCGCGCTGCGACGGGTACGTGCTGGCGTACACCATGCCGACCACCGCCGTCCCGACCGCCCAGCCGGTCAGGCTCCGTCGGCTGTCGGAGAGGTACTTGGTGAGGATAGCGGCGCTCATCGGAAGTCTTTGTCCTTTCGGTACGGTTCTCGAGCGGCGACGGCGACGCCGTCAGGCGGCCGGTGCCGTCTCGGTGCGGGGCGCGTCCTGGGCGCCCGCGTAGTAGCTGTGGAACAGTTCCTCGAGGGCCGGTTCGGTGGCGCGCAGACTCGTGACGGTGTGCTGGGCGAGCACCTTGATCAGGGCGTCCGGGCTGCCGGAGATCTGGCCGGTCAGCGTGGTCCCGGCCGCGTCGAGGCTGAGCCGGTCCGCCCCGGGCAGGTTCGCGAACGCCTCCGACGGCACCGGCGCTTCGAAGGTGACCTCGATGTCGCGGACGGCCCCGGTGCGCAGGTTGGCCACGGTGTCGAGGGCGGCGAGACGGCCGTCGCGGATGATGCCGACGCGGTCGGCGACCGCCTCGACCTCGCTCATGATGTGGCTGGACATGAACACGGTCTGACCGGCGGCCCGGGCCTCGGCCACCATGTCGAGGAACGTCTGCTGCACCAGCGGGTCGAGTCCGGAGCTGGGCTCGTCGAGCACGAGCAGCTCCGGCTGGTGCATGAACGCCTGGACGAGGCCGACCTTCTGCCGGTTGCCCTTGGAGAGCTTCTTGATCCTGGTGGTCTGGTCGAGGCCGAGCCGCTCGGCCAGCTCGTCGATGCGCGCCCCGGGCACGCCACCGCGCAGGGCGGCCAGGAAGCGCAGATAGCTGCGGACGTTCTGGCGGCCGTCGCACACGAAGTCACCGGCCAGGTAGCCGACCCGGCGGCGCAGTTCCACGCCGTCCTCCAGCGGGCGCAGCCCGAGCACCGTCGCCCGGCCCGACGTGGGCCGGATGAGGTCGAGCAGCAGCCGGATGGTGGTGGACTTGCCGGCCCCGTTCGGGCCGAGGTAGCCGAACACTTCGCCCTGCCGCACGTCGAGGGTGAGGTCGACCAGGCCGCGGCGCGTGCCATAGGTCTTGGTGAGCTCCCTGAGCTCGATCACGTTCTCCATAGTCTGCAACGTAGCGAACGTTCAGAGATCTGTAAACGCTTTGAGTTCTCGAGGTGCTCGGTATGATAAGAACTCGTCAAGATGGAGGGCGTTGATGGACGAGAGGGACACCCAGCTGCGTGAGTGCGCGGAACGGCTCGCGCTGACACTCGCCCAGAGCGGCATGCAGCGGACCACTGCCCGGGTGATGACCGCGCTGCTGTTCACCCAGCAGGAGACGATGACCGCCGCCGACCTCTGTGAGGAACTGAAGATCAGCAGCGGCGCGGTCTCCGGCGCCGTGAACCAGCTCATCCCGACCGGCATGATCGAGCGCGTCCCGGCACCCGGCAGCCGCCGCGACCACTACCGCTTCCGCGAACACGCGTGGGCCACCCTGATGGGCAACCAGAACGCCCTGCTCGACAGCATGTGGAACGCCGCGGCCGAGGGCATCAAGGCCGCGGGCCACGACAGCGTCGCCGGCCGCAGGCTCGACGAGATGCAGGACTTCTACGGCTTCATGCAGCGCGAGATGGCGGCCCTGATCGACAAGTGGCGCCAGCGGTACGACGCCGGCGACCGCTGACCGGAACGGCCGCCACGAGCACCGGTGGCCCGGGCTGCCGCACATCCACGCGCGCACGGGCCCGGCGGTCCGCCCTCAGGGCCGCCGGAATCGGCCGGGCACGTCAGTTCACGGTCGTGGTGGTCATGAGCTTCGCGAAGGACGCCATGCAGTCCGGGCAGTGACCCGCACGCTGCGCCTTGGGCGCTTCGACCCGGTGCGCGAGCTTCTGCCCGCACAGGGTGGTGGTCGCCGGTTTCGCCATGACATGCCATACCAGTGCTTCACCCGGCTTCTCGGAGCCGGCGCACATCTCGTACATGATCGGCCTCCCCTCATGGACGCCTGTCCCAGCCCTCATCACACCCCGGACGGACGATCCCACGAAGCCGGGGCGGGCCAATCGGGTGACACGCGGGCACGGCCGGGGGCGGGTCCAGGCCGCTGGGACCACCACACGAAGGGCCCCGTGACCGTCAGCTCCCGGCGATCCTTCGGTCTGGCCCCGCCGCCCGACCTGCGGACGGCGGGGCCAGACCGCACGCTGGTGGCATGGCAAGTGCACGACCGATCGTGATCTACCCGCCCGCCGAGGACGACGGGCGGCGCGTCCGTGTGGACGGCCACTTCGTCGGGATGGCGTACGGCCTGCTGGACGTCGTGGAGTTCCTGCGTCTGGCCGGTCTGGAGCACGTGGACGAGGACTGGGTGCGGCAGTCGGCCCTGATCGAGTGGCGCGGGCCGGGAGCCGGGGAGTGGGGCGCCGGCCGGAACGCCGGCACCCGGAAATGATCAGCCCGGCCCGCCCCGGTGGGACGCTGTTGGTTAATCCGGGCCGTGATGCTTCGCCCCGTCGAGTTGCTCGGCGGGGCGAAGCCTTGCGAAGTGGCTGGTGCGGGTGCGGGC